>DATKMQ010000063.1 GCA_035541755.1 Syntrophorhabdaceae bacterium | reverse complement strand
GCTGTGAGCGTGGCAAACGGACTACTCGCCCACGGCAAGGTGGAGCGGGGCTCGCTCGGGATAAGTATCCAGGACATGACCGAGGATGCGGCAAAGTCTGTCCATGCACAAACGGCGACCGGAGCGTTGATCGTGGACGTGGTCAAAGGAGGGCCGGCGGACAAAGCGGGTTTGAAAAAGAATGACGTGGTCATCGGTTATGGGGATAAACAGATCCCCGATTCGGCTACCCTTCGGAACGATGTGGCCGAAACGCACGCCGGAGAGCAGGTGAAACTTACCATTATCCGGAATGGCCAGAAGATGGAGATAACGGCGACCATCGGCAGCACGGCAGAGACCGAAGCCACTCTTGCCGCCACGGTAAAACAACGGATCGGAGCCGAGGTGCGTCTACCCACGCCCAAAGAGATTGAACGGTACGGGCTCAACCAGGGCCAGGGGGTGGTGATCTTACGGCTTGATGCAAAAGGACCTTTGGCCGAAGCGGGGTTTGAGGTGAAAGACATGATCCTCTCCGTTGACGGACAGTCCGTGGACGGGATCGATGGCTTCAACAGCCTGGTCGGCGCTCTGCCTCAAGGAAAGCGGATCTCCTTTACCGCGCTTGACCACCGGAGGGGCAACACGGGAAACATCTTTGTGGTGATACGATAGGGCAAAGAGGGGAGATGCCCGATTCTTCCATCCCGGTTAGTCCCCAATGCTTGCCGGGGTAAACGGAGCGCAGGTTGTGGCTACAGTAGGCAGAGTCTTAAACCCGATATACACGTTTTTTCCAGCCGAGATCGAGGGATTTGACGCCCTTGCGGAACTGGCCCTGGACATGCACTGGTACTGGAACCATTCTGCGGATGAACTCTGGAGTGAGCTTGATCCTGCACTTTGGGAGCTCACTTATAATCCGTGGGTGATCCTGCAGACCGCGTCCAGAGATCGCCTGCAGCAGGCCCTGTCGGACCCTGCTTTTCGCGAGAGGCTCAATAATCTCCTTGAGAAAAGACGCGAGGAGATGGAGTCTGCCGGCTGGTTTCAGAAGGAGTATCCCAAAAACAGACTCACGCACGTGGCCTATTTCAGCATGGAATTCATGCTCAACGAGGCCCTACCCATTTACTCGGGCGGATTAGGCAATGTGGCCGGAGACCAGCTCAAAACCGCGAGTGACCTGGGTGTTCCCGTGGTCGGCGTGGGACTCCTCTACCAGCAGGGCTATTTTCGACAGATAATAGATAAAGATGGCGTGCAGCAGGAGCTCTTTCCCTACAACGACCCGGGGCAGCTTCCGATCATGCCGCTCAGGGAACCTAATGGAGAATGGCTGAGGCTTGAGCTCACCCTGCCAGGATACTCAGTCTGGCTCAGGGGATGGCAGGTCCAGGTCGGCCGAACCAAACTCTATCTGCTCGACAGCAACGATCCGGCGAACCTTCCCGACCGCAGGGGCATAACGAGCGAGCTTTACGGGGGCGGGCCGGAACTCAGACTCAAGCAAGCCCTGGTGCTGGGGATAGGCGGGTGGCGTCTTCTTAACGCGCTCGGCATACGGCCGGAGGTGTGCCATCTCAATGAGGGCCATGCAGCCTTTGCGGTTCTGGAGCGGGCGCGCGCCTTCATGGAGGAGACGGGGCAATCCTTCGAGGTTTCGCTCGCGGCCACGCGGGCGGGAAATCTCTTTACGACACATACGCCCGTGAATGCAGGTTTTGACCGGTTTGCCCCTTCGATCATCGAGCCCTACCTTGCGAGGTACGCCGATAAGAGGCTCGGCATCCCTCTGCGTGACCTCATGGCGCTCGGTCGCAAGAACCCGGATGACGCTTCAGAGCCCTTCAACATGGCCTATCTGGCTATGCGGGGAAGCGGTGCCGTGAATGGGGTGAGCCGTCTCCACGGACAGGTGAGCCGTAAGATATTCCAGCCACTCTTTGCCCGCTGGCCGGAACAGGAAGTGCCTGTGGGACACGTGACAAACGGGGTCCACATGACGAGTTGGGAATCCGAAGAGACGGATGCGCTTTGGACCGCTTCGTGTGGAAGCGACCGCTGGCTTGGGACCCTCAAAACATTGGGCGAGGATATGCGTACTGTTTCGGATGAGAGGCTGTGGGAGTGCCGCTCGTCGGCCAGACAGTCGCTCGTAGAGTACGTACGGCGGCGCTTATCCAGACAATTGGAAGCCGCCGGCGCCGCATCCGATGAGGTCGAGCATGCCAGCCGTATTTTTGACCCTGATACCTTGACGCTTGGTTTCGCGCGCCGGTTCACCACCTACAAACGGCCCAACCTGCTCCTTTTCGATGAAGAAAGGCTTGTCCGCCTGCTCACCGATCTTGAGCGACCGGTCCAGTTGATCGTAGCCGGCAAAGCCCATCCGGCCGATCATGCGGGACGAGCGCTCGTTGAGCAATGGACCCACTTCGTCCGGCGAAGCGATGCTCGGAAACAGGCCATCTTCTTAAGCGACTACGACATGCTCCTGACAGGACAACTGGTGCAGGGTATCGACGTGTGGATCAACACGCCAAAGCGCCCATGGGAGGCCTGCGGCACAAGCGGTATGAAGGTATTGGTTAACGGGGGGTTAAACCTCTCCGAACTTGACGGATGGTGGGAGGAGGCTTACACGCCGGAGGTGGGCTGGGCTTTGGGAGACGGAGGCGACCACAGGGACGATCCTTCCTGGGACGCGCGCGAGGCGGCGTGGCTTTACGACATACTCGAGAACCAGGTAGTCGCCGAGTTCTATGACCGGAATTCGGCGGGTATTCCTGTGGCGTGGGTGAGCCGTATACGGGAGAGCATGTCCCGGCTCACGCCGCGCTTCTCAGCAAACCGGACCGTCCGTGAGTACGTAGACAGGTATTACATCCCTGCTTCAGAGAACTATCGAAAACGGGCGGCTGACAACGGCCGCGCGGCGGTAGAGCTGACCAATTGGCGCCACGATCTGGAGAAGGGTTGGCCGCAGATACGCTTTGGAGATGTGCGCGTAACGAGCGCCGGGGGCGTTCACCGGTTTGAGGTTCAGATCTACCTTGGCTGCCTCGATCCCGAGATGGTGCGCGTGGAGCTCTACGCCGATGGCGCGAGCCGTGAGGGACCCATCCGCCATGAACTTTCGCGTACAGAGAGACTTGCCCTGGCGGACAGCTATCTCTATAGCGGAGAGATCCCCTCAACCCGTGCTGCTCAAGATTTTACCGCGCGGATCATACCCGGCTTCCATTCAGCATCGGTGCCGCTCGAAGCGGCGCCTATTCTGTGGCAGCGGTGACTATAATGAGTGAATGAGACCCGATACACGAGACGCTCTGGGGCGGGTGCCCGCGCAACAGGCGTTCAAAGCTGATTTGACGTGAAGGAAGCGCCATATTCGACGAGGAGGAGATTGTCATGCACGAAATCAAAAGGATTCTTGTAGTGAGCACATCGACGAGCACGTGTAAAAAGGCCATTCATTACGGCGTGGATCTGGCCAAACAGCTTGGTGCAAAGCTCTATGTATATCACTCAGATTACGACCCCTTCGTGCTCGAAGGGTGGGGGGTGCCCATACCGTCACTCAAAACGATTCGCGAAGATTATATGCGTCAGCTGCAGGTAGATCGAAAGGTGTTGAACGGCATAGTGGATGAAGAGAAGACCCCGGACATGGAAGTAGAAATTGTGGTCAGTGCAGAGCCCTTAATCAAAGAGGTCCCGAAAATAGTCCATGAACAGAAGATAGATCTCGTAATCATGGCGGCTTTCAGAGAAGGACGCCTGGAACATTTTATGTTCAGTTCCAGTCTGCATGACCTGGTGCGGACCATGCCCTGCTCGATCCTGCTCGTGAAAGATCGTCATGCATGGGAAGAGTAAAGAGATTGCTTCGAGTTGAAAAATCCGTATCAACAGCTGCGCCCATCTCAAAGCGTGAGTTTTGCCTGCTTCCTCTTTAACGCACCGGCGAGGGTGTTGATGGCGGCGGTCCTGAAGGCAGGGTTTCCTCTCTTGACCTTGCAGGCATCCGCACCATATGTTCCGGTACCCACGCACCGTCTACATATTGACCCGGCACTGTGACCCACGGACCTGACGCCCTCTCAGGTGGAGGGGGCGCGTAGAGCTCAGCCGGACGGCGAATCACACCGGGAATCTCGTTGCCCTTGGCGTACATGCATTGTGCGTAGGCTATGTTATACCGTCTTTGAAGCTGTGACTCGGTAATGTAGGCAGCATTGCTCCCCATGGCCGTGCCACCGAGAAGACCGATCCCGGCACCCACGGCTGCACCGCCACCGGCATGGCCCGAAGCGGATCCCATGGCTGCACCCAAACCGGCACCCACGGCAGTCCCGACCGCGGCCCCGGTAGCGAGATTCTGATTGGCCCTCTGACTTGGCGAGACCCCCCCGATCTGGCCACTCGCCCATTGTCTGCAGGCGGTGTCATCGGTCATGAACACCTCGAAGGGCTTGTCTCTACCCGGCACCACCATGACGGTTGGGCCCGTGGGCACTGTAGCGCAACCGGTGAGAAGAACAAGGATGGACAACAATAAGAGACTCTGACGCCATTTCATTTTATAATACCCTCCCTTGTCGTTTTTAAGGTGGCGGGGTCGGAAGCACCCTCATCCATCCGCCCGGGCAACTCGTCACGTACGGATAATAACCCTCGGGGTTCAAACAGAAGTACCAGTAAGAAGGCTCTTCCGGTTCGATATACACCGGCGGGGGCAGGCTATCAACGTACGGGTCTCCGTAATAATAGTAATAGTCGTAAGGATAATAATACGGGTAATACCAGTAGGGATCGTAGTAGAAGAACCCGAAGCCGTGCGGCCCCCCGAAGTGGCCTCCGTGGAAGTGGCCTCTCCCGTCAAATCCGGCGTGACGCTGCGCGTCGACAGTGGTCAAGAACACACCGAGCACAAGAAAGATACCGAGAATGACGATGACGAAGATCCACTTCACCCGCTCTTTTCCCTGTCCGGAACATAACCCTCAGACAGGCCTGTGTCAATATGGGCTTACACGAATAAAATAGATGGAGACAGGCCTCTCATACAATGAGTTCGGATGTCATTCCGAAGCTCAGAGGTCGAGGACGCGACGTACGATCGAGGCGAATTGCGTCCTGTCGACAGGTTTCAGGAGAAGCTCTTTTATCCCTGCCGCCTTGACTGCTTCCGGCGTAACGGATTCGCTGTGGCCCGTTGAGAGAATGACCGGAATTTCAGGGCGTATTTTGAGAAGCTCCCCGGCAAGCTGCATGCCCGTCATGCCGGGCATGGTCTGGTCGGTGATGATAAGGTCAAATCGGGACGGGTCAGCCGTAAAGATCTTCAAAGCCTCCACGCTGTCGGTGACGGATGTTACGTCGTAACCGAGCTTCGCGAGCGCGGCTCGGCCCCACTGCGCGAGCAGCTCCTCATCATCGATGAAAAGAATCCGTTCTTTTCCTCTCGGGCTCGCTTCAGCCACTTGCTGCTCGGGCGCTGCGCGGGACGCTGCCTTGGGCAGGATCACGCGAAAGATGGAGCCTGCTCCAGGCTCACTCTCTGCCGCGATATATCCGTCCAGGTCTTTCACGATCCCGTACACTACGGCAAGCCCCATACCCGTACCTTTGCCCACCTCCCGCGTGGTAAAAAAGGGTTCGAAGATCCGCTTCATGACCTCCGGTGCTATACCGACTCCCGTGTCCTTTACGGCGAGCTGAATGTACTCTCCAGGTTCCATATCCGGATAGGCCACCGGGGGGTCTGACCGGAAATCGATGTCATTGAGACTGATCTCTACGGTCCCCCCCTTGTCCTGCATAGCAAGGGAGGCATTGGTGACGAGGTTCATAAGGATTTGCTGTATTTCTACCGGGGAGGCGAATACGTTATCTGAGCTTGCGGTGGTTTTGACTTTTATCTCGATAGTGCTCGGAATAGAGGCCCTCAAAAGCTGCACCGTTTCTTTCAGGATTGAGGCAACAGAGATCAACCCCCTTATGTGTTCGGCCTTGCGAGAAAAGGCAAGGATTTGCTTCACCAGTTCTTTTCCCCGGTGAGCCGATTTGAGCACGTAGCGAAGATTTTTCGTCACGTCCGGGTTGTCTATCGTGTCGTCTACCGCCATCTCCGCAAATCCCATAATGGCGGCAAGGATGTTGTTGAAGTCATGGGCGATCCCTCCGGCGAGGGTTCCTATGGCCTCCATTTTGTTGGCCTGTCGAAGCTGTTCCTCGGTTCTCTTGCGCTCCTCCACTTCGGTCCGCAGCGATTCATATGCCTCGCTTAGCTCAAAGGTCCTCTCCTCCACCCGGATTTCAAGCTCCTCTGCCTTTTCCCGGGCCGATTTGAGTAGACGAATCCGCTCCATGGCTGTTGCCACCAGATCTGCCACGGTCTTCATGAGCGACAGTTCATCTTCCGTGAAGGTGAGTCGCGATTTGGTACCGAACGAGAGCGTCCCTATGACGCGTCCTTGAGCGAACAGGGGATGACAGGCGTAGGCTTTGATGCCGAAGGAACGGACAAGATCGGTCCTTATGTCCGGCGTGGTGGGGATATGCTCGGCAACGATCCGGCAGGCATCGCGCGCCGCGCATCCGCACACAGCAACGCCGAAATCGAGGAACAATATCTGTTGAGCAGTCTCGTGGGGGATACCAGCATAAGCATTGAGCCGAAGGCAGTTTCTCACATCGTCGACGAGGAAGTTGAAGAAGGCCTGGCAGTCAAGGTGCTTAAGAACTTTGTCACAGAGGGCCTCGACGAGTCGTTGAGGCTCTTCGCTTATGAGAAGCTGGCTCGCGGTTGTCGATATGATGTCCAGACGTTCCATGTTCCTTCTGAGCGCATGTTCAACCCGCTCGCGCTCGGTGATATCGTGGGCCACATGTACGGAGCCGACCATATTATCCTGGCCGTCATAAATCGGGGTTGTGGTCACTTCGAAATCGCCTCCGAGCCGGGCTTCGTGAACCTGTTCCATGTGCTCGCAAGAATCCTTGAGGGTCTTCACGTGGGGACAGAACTCGGGGGGCCAGGACAGACCGTGAACAGCCTCGTAACAGTATAGGCCCAGGCACTGCTCGGCTTTCACTCCGAGACGTTTGGCCATGGCCTCGTTCACCTGCACGATCCGATGGTTGTTATCGAGGATCGCGATCAGGTCCGGCACCGCGTCGAATGTTCGTTCCCAGGTCTCCTTTGCGTTGGTGAGATCAAGCTCAGTTTGTATGCGGAGCCGCTCCTGTTCAATGGCATCGAGCGCGTATGAGATGTCAGAGCTTAAGGATTCGAGCAGACGGACCTGCTCTTGATCGAAGGCATTCGATTCTGATGCGTAAATTGTGAACGCACCCACGGCTTTATTCTGTCGGCGCAAAGGAAATGCAGCCGAGGCGCGAAGCCCGTACCGTGAGGCCGCTTCATGCCAGGGCGAAACGGCAGGGTTGGTCGCAAAATCGTCATTGATCACCGCCCTGTTTTCCCGTATACAGGTGCCGGTAGGGCCCTTGCCAAGCCTGCCGCTTACCTCGACTTTGATTTCTTTCAGATAGTCGCTTGCGGGACCGCAAAAAGCCGCTGAAACTACCCGTTGTTTCTCCACCATGCCAACCCAGACTAAAGGAAAGCCGCCCTCGTCAGCGAGGATACGGCAGACTTCGCGAAACAACGTCTCTTCGTCGCGAGTTCTCACGATGGTCTCATTTACCCTGCTCAAGACCGCGTAGAGCCTGGTGAAACTGGCAACCTGGTTCTCGGCCAGCTTTCGTTTTGTAATGTCGCGCGCATAGATACGCGCCACTTCAAATTCAGGGACAAGCTGGATCGTCTCATCAAGAACTCTGTCCTTGACAGAGACTTCGCGGCCGACTACGAGAGGACTCTTGCGGTCCCAATCACTGAGTATGATGTGTAGATCGTCAGGCAGAAGTGTCCGGTAATCCCTGGTGGCGATGCTGAGTTTATCGAGAAGGGCGTAGGTGCCGGGATTGGCGAAGATCAACTGACCGGACAAATCGACTTCCACGATCGGGTTGGGGTTAAGCTCAGGGAAGGAGGCAAGGCGACGTCTTTCAGCCTCAGCCCTCCTGCGCTCCGTGATATCGCGAAACAAGATCGCCATGGTCTCTGGACCCGGATAGGCGTGGACCTCGATCACTTTATCGGAGATCATGGAGCTCGCCTCAAAATGAACGGCCTCACCGCTTTCCATGGCGCGCGCATACTCGGTCTCAAAGGCGGTGTCTCGCGTCTCAGGGAATACATCGAACAACAGACGACCCACGATCTGGTCTCGCGTTTTGTCGAAATGTTTGAGGGCCGCTTCGTTGGCATGGATGATCCGCCAGGTGCGGTCCATGGCAAAAAATCCATCGGCAATGGTATCCACGATTACCGCGAGACGACGCCGGGAATCCGCGAGCTCTTCTTGAACCGCCTTCATCTCCGTCACATCCGTATAGGCGACAACCACCCCTTCAATGCGATTGTCCGTGGTGCGATACGGGAGGGTGGTACGAATGTACCAGGTCTGGCCGAGTTTGAACTCCTTCTTTATGGCGCTCAAACTGTGAAGGACCGATCGGGCATCGGCAGTGAGATCGGGACCCAGGCTATCACGTGACATATCCACGATGGGGCGTCCGACGTCACCCGGTATCAACGTAATGAGGCGCGACATGGCAGGGGTAAACCGTTTCACCCTGAATTTCTGGTCGAGAAAGATCGTCGGTATATTCGTGCTCGTAAAGAAATTGCTCAGATCGTCGTTCGTCTCCTCTTGTTCCTCAATTTTGGTCTGGAGCTGGGCGTTGACCGTCGTTAGCTCTTCGTTGAGAGACTGGAGCTCTTCCCGGGAGGTTTCAAGCTCTTCGTTGGCTGCCTGAAGCTCCTCGTTCGAGGATTCAAGCTCTTCATTCAAGCTTCTTAGTTGCTCGATATGGCTCTGGAGATCATCCCGCGTAGCGGCAAGCTCGTTCTCCAATTGACGTACTGCGGTTTCTTCAATCACTTCTGCTTCGGGGACCAGGACCTCTGTTTCCCCAGGCGGCCCCGCTTTTTCCCTGAAAGTCACGAGAAAGAGATTGTCCCGCAATTTTGAGACGCGGATGGCGACCTTTTTTTTACGCCCATCACCGTCCGTCACAGTCGTGCGGACGTTCACCGGTTTTGTTTCCTCGCCTACCCGATAAATAGCTCCCCGTAATCTGTTACGCAGTTTCTGGGGGAGAAGCTCCAGGAAATTCTGAGTCGGCGTACCTCGGGGCTGGTGCAGGTACCGGTTTGTGGGGCCATTGTGGTAGAGAATCTCGTGGTTCTGGTTGATTGCGAGCGCTGCGGGCGCGTGTTCCTCAAGGAGCGCCTCCTGGACGAATTGTGTGATGGACCGCCGGTCCTCTGCCACAGGTTTCTGCCTGGATGACGTTCCCGTGCGCTCTGCAAACGGCATGGACAGGGGTATTCTCGGTCGCGTCCTTGTCTCCGCCCTGCGATAGATGCGGCATTTTTTGTGAGCAAGCGAGGTAAAGAGAGGGGTGTTTCTCCCTGGAGATTCTGCGTTACCGAGAAAGAGAAACCCGCCGTTCTTCAAGGCATAGTGAAAGAGCGTAAAACACTTTTCCTGAGCATCCGGCTCAAGATATATCAGAAGGTTGCGGCAGATTACGAGGTCCAGACGAGAAAAGGGCGGATCGGTAAGCACGTCCTGTTTGGCGAAAACCACGAACTGTCGTATCTCTTTGTTTACGGTGAAGGAAAGCTTGTCGTCTTGAGCCGCGAAGAACTTATGGATGTACTCCGGCGGAAGATCAGCGGATATGGTGGGCGGATATATGGCCTCGCGGGCTCGCTCAAGAGCCCGATCGTTTACATCCGTTGCGAAGACCTGTATGTCTCGCTTCTTTCCAGCGCTATCGAGCTCATATTTCAGCATCATGGCGATGGAATAGGCCTCTTCTCCTGTGGCGCAAGCGGCGGTCCAGACTCTGATGGGCGAATCATCTTCCTGAGCAACGAGTTTTCTCGTTACTTCCAGGTGGAGGGCTTTCCAGGCCAGCCGATCCCTGAAAAAGGAGGTTACCCCTATCATCAGGTCCTGTGCGAGTTGATGAGCCTCCCGATCCTTTCCGGCAAGAAACTCCAGATACTCATTAACGGTCGATATACCATGGAGATACATCCGTCTCCTGACCCTTCGGGCCACGACACCCTTCTTATAGTGGTTAAATCGATACCCTGTCTTTTCATCAATCAGACGAAAAAGACCATCGAAGTTTGCGGGCGCCATAAACTGGTCCGGCGCCGTCAAGATCATGCCGGAATCATAAAACTTCACTATTTCCCTCGCCATATCGTCCGGCGAGAACACCCCGTCCACCTCGCCGGTATCTATGGCGGCGAGCGGCATATCCGGATACTCAGCCCCGGCGGGGTCCTGGACAAAGACAGTGCCCCCGGCGCTGTGCACCGCGCGAACTCCACGGGCGCCATCAGTGCCTGCCCCGGAAAAGATGGCCGCAATGGTGCGTTGAGAGGCGTCCTGGGACAGGGCAATGAGAAATTCGTCGATGGCAAGGTGCACATGGGGTCTTAATCGTGAGGACACCCGAAGCACTCCCTTTTCGATTTTGATTTCCTGTTTGGGACCGGAGAGATAGAGTCTACCCGCCTTTACTTCAAGGCCATCCGTTATCTCCTCAATGGTCAGGTGTTTCATTCGGGACTTAAGCAGTTCCGGGAGAAGGTTCTTGTGTTTCGGCGAGAGGTGCTGCATGAAAACCACGGCAAAGTTAAACTGCCTGGGCAGGGCCGCCAAAAAAAGTTCAAGAGCGGAAAGACCGCCCGCTGAAGCACCTATAGCCACGATGGGACAAGGCAAATCCAGAGTCCCGGATTTCGGTTTTGTTGTCGACCTAATGGGGTTCCTCCAACAGCAGGTTCATCAAAACAGAGCAATTTATACTACTAAAATATCCGGTGAATTGCAAAATCTCCCGGCACACGCGTCTTAAGCTCTTCCGCGTTACAGGAATTCCTTGAGCGCCGATACGATATCATGGACGGCGTGATCCGTATTGATCTTAAGAACCCTGTAAGATGGCAACTCCTCAGGGTCTTCACGGTGTTCCAACTGATGGTCGAGTACGCCGAGGTGGGCATCCGACGGGTCAGTTCCCTCGTAAATCCGCTGGGTGATTCTTTTCCTCAGTGTCTTCTCATCGGCAAAGCAGTGAACAAAAAAGGGGTTGAGACCGCGCTTACGGCAGTGATAGTAAAAATCCCTGCGATGGTTCGCCGTGAGGTAGGTGGCGTCGACCACTACCTTCTGTCCGGAACCCGCATGCTCCAATGTTTTTTCAAGAAGGATGCCATAAAATTTGTCGGTCAATTCCGGCGCATAGATGCCCTTACCGTAGTCTTCGTACATGTGAACGCTACTTTCAAGGCCCGCCAGCTGTTTTCTCACCTCATCGGATTTGAGAACAATGGCGTGCGATGAAAAATCTCTGGCTATTGTCGATTTACCTGACCCTGACAGGCCCATGAATACAATGGGATTAAAATGCTTGTTTCCGTCGGCCACATAATAGTCGGCGAGCCGGAAATAATCATTGGCTGCCTTCAGGGCCTCCTCCCTTTCTTTCCCTTGAGCGAGTCCTGCTGCCCTGAACCCCTCCACCTTGCCGCGCACCACGGCCCGGTAAACCTTGTAGAAGGTGAGAAGATTCCGGTGGAATTCATCCTTTTGCCGCGAGAAGTAGGCGGCAAGAAGGCGTGATGAGAGGTCGAACCTGCCTCTATATTCGAGATCCATAAACAGAAACGCCACGTCTAAAAGCACGTCGATCACGCGAAAGGCGTCATTGAATTCGATGCAGTCAAAGATGATGGGCGGTTGCTCGAGACATATGTGCTGACAGTGCAGGTCGCCATGACCGTCGCGCACGTGCAAAGACCTCTTTCTCGCCGAAAATAGCCCCCCATCGCTCTCGAGAAATGCCCGCGTGTATTCCATGAGCCTCTCAAGAAGGGGCGCATCGATAGTAAGACCCAAGTAAGGCTTAATCTGTTCGAAGTTCTGCGAGGTGGCGTGAGTGATCGTTTCATACGTGCCGTACCTCTTGCCTCGGTAAGGGGAGGAGCTCTTATGGAAATCGGCGAGGGTGGCACCAACGCGTTCCATCTCGCCGTAGAGCGGCCTGCCATCGCTTACGAGCTTAAAAAGAAGACAATCCATGGAAATCCTTTTCATCTTTATCGCATATTCCACGATATGAGCCGCGCGATGAGGCGCGAAAGAGTAACCGTGCTCTGTTCGGTAGATGGGAAGGACCGAGAGGTAGATATCTTTTGCGAGTCGGGCATTCAAGGCTATCTCGCGTTTACAGAAGAAACGCCGTTTCTTAAGCGATGAAAAATCAACGAACCCCAGGCTGACCGGCTTCTTTATCTTGTACGCAAAGTCATCACAGACAAAGACATGGGATATATGTGTCTCCACGTGATCGATTAACGCCACTCTTTCAGGATAGTTCTCCGGCTGAGACAAAAAATCGACCACACCAGGATCATGTTCCATAGCGAGTACCCGCAAAATTCTCCCCCGGTTAGCTTCGATTCGGCAACAGGCACCTAGAATTTAGTCACCGAGCCCCCGTTTATCAAGGCTCCTGTCACTTGACAGGAAATACGGCCATCACCACAGCGTAGCACCCGGCATTCGACAGTTACTCGGCTTTTCAGGATGAAGGGGGCCATGAAACAGAGCTCCACGTAATCCTGCAAAAGAACCTGGTGAAGAAAGTGGTAATCTACGGCTTGCCACGGACTATTCTGTGAAGTACACCACGCTCGACGGTTCGAAAAAAGGCTACCTGTTCATCGTGATCGAGGGCTTAAGAGAGGGGCATCACGCGGGAAACTACCCTCTCGGCCTTGGGTGAGATGCAAAGGCCCGGGCCCTCGTGTTAAACGAACTCGATATAGAAAGAATAAAATCCCTTTCAAACTTTGAGAACTTTAGGGCTTTCTTTGCCCATCGTTCCCTTCAACATTCCGTCCGGTTTTGGGTCGTTCTGCTCAGTCGGCGGGCACAAAGTGTGCGCGTCTATTTTTTGCCCAGCAGTCCTCATTGTGTTCCTGGCAGAGCGGTTTCTCTTTTCCGTAGCTTATGGTGGTGAGCAACTTGGCGTCGACCCCGAGATTAGACAGGAAGTCCTTGGTGGAGTCAGCCCTTCTTTGCCCCAAGGCAAGGTTATATTCCACGGTTCCCCGCTCATCGCAATTGCCCTCAATCCTGACCTTTTTGCCCGCATTTGCGTTAAACCAGCCCACGTCCCCTTTCAAAATGTCGGCGTCCATGGGACGGATATTGGATTTGTCGAAATCGAAATTGATGTCCTTTAACATGACAGATGGAGCCGAGGCCACAGCAGCCGGGGCGGCAGCCGCGACAGGCATCTCCGGCTTGGCCTCGGGCGTGACTGTTTGCGCCATGGGGGCAGGCGGCGCCTGCGTCTCACCCCTCATCTGCTGTTGAAAGCACCCGCATCCCGCAAGAAACAAACCCATCACAGCAAATACCACGAATACACGTACCGTTGTTTTCATCATTGCGCCCTCCTCCTTATGACATTTTTCAAGCAATAATCACACGCCTCGGGTAACATCCCTTACAAAGCATAAGACCTGTCAACCGTTTTGTGAAGTAAAGTGAAGTGTTTTTATATGCGCGTGCCCCTTGACAGAATGCATCGGCGATGATGAATACACATATGTATTCTGCTTAAATCGCTGCTCCGAGGTGACCTTATGGCGCATTACAATCTGTGTTCAAATCCGGCGTGCAATTATTCGAGAAGTGTCTCTACAAAGGAGACGCACACACCGGGATACTGCCCCAAATGCGGAAATGACGTGTGGTATACGTGTCCTCATTGCAGACAGCGCACCTTCGAGTTGAGGAACCAGAAGTATTTCACCAAATGCCGTAAAGAGATCAAACCTCCACCCGCATCCCCGGGCCGTAAAGGCAAATGAGCTGCCCGCAGCAGCCCCGGGCGTACCGGTAGCCCCGGGCGGTCTTTATGACTTCGAGACAAATGAATTCGGCTGTCAACCTACTGCGGCGAAGCGAGAGAGGTATTTATGAACTCGTCAGAACAAGCTGAGACGCTGTCTCTCTGGTGGCGGCGTTCGGTCGTCTTTATAGTCGTAGCCTGTTTTGCCGTTCTCCTCTGGGTGGCGTTTAGGGCTTACTCGGATGCACCACCCGTACCGCTCAAGGTTATCGATACTTCCGGCAATACACTGTTTAGCGGCAATGATATTATGTCGGGACAGGAAGTGTTTCTCAAGCACGGACTCATGGAAAATGGTAGCATCTGGGGGCATGGGGCCTATATTGGCCCCGATTTCTCGGCGGAATATCTTCATACATTGGCGATGGATACGACTGGCCTGTTGGCGCACCAATATTTCCAAAGAGATGCCCCGGGGCTCAACGAATCACAGAAAACCATGGTACAAGCCTTGGTGCACGACGTCCTAAAGGAGAACCGGTACGATCCGGCAAGGCGGATACTCGTTTTCAGCGCGCCGGAGGCTTTCTCTTACGAACATCAGCAAGGAAAGTGGAAAGCCTATTTTGCAGAATCTGTGGGGAATAGAGGTCTATTACCCAAGGCCATATCGGACAGCAAAGATGTTAAGGAGCTAACGGCTTTTTTTGCCTGGGCCGCCTGGGCATCTGCGGCCAATCGTCCAGGTAAATCATACTCATACACAAACAATTTCCCATACGATCCCGTGGCAGGAAACAACCCCGACGCCAACACCTTTCTCTGGAGTGCGTTGAGCCTTATTGCGTTGCTCGCGGGTACCGCGGCGGTGCTCTTTTCCTTCGGAAAGTTCGGCTATCTCGGATGGAAGGGCAAGGGAGAACATGTTCACCCCGGGATGCTCTCGGGGATCATGAACCAAGCGCAGAAGGCAACTATCAAGTATTTCGTAGCGGCTACGTTGCTCTTTCTTGCGCAGACACTTGTGGGCGGCGCCACGGCTCATTTCCGCGCTGACCCATCAAGCTTTTACGGTTTAAACCTCGCGTATTATCTTCCAAGTAACATCCTGCGTACCTGGCATCTGCAGCTCGCGGTTTTTTGGATAGTCACGGCCTGGATTGGGGGTGGGCTTTTTCTTGCCTCTTCGCTGGGAGAGAGGGAAACCAAATCACAGAGGATCATGATTCATGTGTTGTTTCTTGTTCTTATCGTGATCGTCCTGGGCAGTCTTCTTGGGGAGATGTTCGGCGTGAGGCAGCTACTTGGTGAAGCCTGGTTCTGGCTCGGACATCAAGGGTGGGAGTATCTCGAACTCGGAAGGGCATGGCAATTTTTGCTCGCCGTCGGATTGCTCATCTGGTGGATTCTCGTTTACAGGATCATCCGTAGCGCCTTTAATGATCCGGCAAAGAGCGAGATCGCAAAGCTTTTTCTTATGGCCGCGCTCACTATCCCGCTCTTCTACGTACCGGCCATGTTCTTCACAGGCAAAACCAATTTTACGGTTGTGGATAACTGGCGATTTTGGATCATTCACCTTTGGGTAGAGGGATTCTTCGAGCTTTTTGCAACGGTCATGGTGGCTGTGCTTTTCTATCGGTTGGACATGGTTTCCCGCCAGACCGCCACCAGGATCATCTACCTTGACGCGATCCTGTTTCTGGGAAGCGGCATTATCGGTACTGGACACCACTGGTACTGGACGGGTCAGTCACAGACGAACATGGCCCTGTCAGCCATATTTTCGGCTATGGAAGTGGTACCGCTTACCCTGCTTACGCTTGACGCGTGGGATTTCATTAGGCTGGGCCATGGAAAGTGTGACGTTTGTGGGAAAGAGCTTATTGTGCCACACAGGTGGACGTTTCTCTTTCTCATAGCGGTTGGTTTTTGGAATTTCGTGGGGGCTGGGATCTTTGGTTTCCTTATAAACCTTCCCATCGTCAGCTATTTCGAAGCTGGAACCAATCTTACCCCCAACCACGGACACGCCGCGCTCATGGGTGTGTTTGGCATGCTCGGCGTGGCTTACATTGTATTCGGTCTGAGACAGACTTCGACGGAAAGACAATGGGCTGATATTGAGAAATATGTCAGGGTTTCGTTCTTCGGTTTGAATGTGGGTCTTGCCCTAATGGTTGCCCTGAGTCTTTTTCCTTCGGGAGTTATGCAGTTTGTGGACGTATTGAATAACGGATACTGGCATGCACGGAATCCTGCTTTTCTGAATGTGCCCGCGATGCACCTCCTCGAATGGCTGAGGTTACCGGCGGATCTGATCTTTATTGGCCTGGGAGTTATTCCGCTCGTCATCGCAGCGCTTCGTACCTTTGTGCGGAAGGATATACAGACGACGCTGGTCGCAGGTGACCGTTTTGCCCCCCGTGAAGTCGGGGGTCCTTAAGGGGTGTGACTTCCGAGACGTTCGAGAAGATTGAGGTGTGTGACAAATCCCCGGGTATGCCTGGGATCAGACCGGTGAAACATACATGCTGGAAAGCGACGCACTACCTCAGGTCCGTGACATAATGATTGATTTTGCGCGGTTCACGGGCTTGTTTCCGGCCCGTAAGCAACCTACGCGCTATCTCTGGACGGATGCCTTTGCCCTTTGCAACTTCCTGGAGCTTCACGGAAGGACTGAGGACCAGCTTTACGGTAAGCTTGCGAGAGATCTCGTAGACCAGGTACACGCGGTGCTCGGCCGTCATCGCCCGGATGATCGAAAAAAAGGCTGGTTGAGCGGCCTTGCCGAAGCTAAGGGCAGGCTGCATCCCACGGCAGGAGGCCTACGGATCGGAAAGAAGCTCAGGGAACGAGCACCTGATGAGCCGTTTGATGACGAGGCGGAATGGGATAGGGACGGGCAGTACTTTCACTATCTGACAAAATGGATGCACGCATTGAATAGGTGCGCTGCGGTGTTGAAAGATGCGAAATTCAACGCCTGGGCCATTGAACTTGCGAAAGGGATACACAACTCCTTCGTCTATACGAGCCGCGGTTCGCCTCATGAAAAGCGCATGTACTGGAAGATGAGCACGGACCTCACGTATCCGCTCGTTTCATCCATGGGACACCATGACCCTCTCGATGGATACGTTACATACCGATGTCTCGACGCGACCCGCTTAAGACACACGGGCGGAGGCGGGGTTTTGAATCTTGCCGGGGAACTAAGAGACATGGCTGAAATGTGCCGTAAGAGAAGCTGGCTCACGGATGATCCACTCGGTATCGGGGGCTTGCTCACGGACTCGTACAGGCTCGCCCAATTGATCGTAAGCGGCGTTTCGAACGACCAGCACCTTCTTTTGAGCGTACTATCGGATGCCCTGACGGGCATTCAGTCCTCTCACAAAAGGGGTTTGCTCAAGGCGCCTCTCGAGTACCGTCTCGCATTTCGTGAACTGGGCCTCTCGATCGGGCTTAAGGCGCTTTTCAAACTGGACGATCTCACGAGGGAAAAGAAGCGTCTCTTCGACGGGCAAAAAGTTATCTACCGGAACATTAAGGCGTTGATAGATTATATGCCTCTCGTCGACGAAATTGAAACGTTCTGGCTTAATGCAGCAAACCAGGAATCTGCCATCTGGACGGAGCACCGTGATATCAATATGGCGATGCTCGCCACGAGTCTCGCCCCGGATGCCTATCTTACAGTCTGAGGGGCGCGGGTTACTGGGTACCTTGAGAGGCTCACGCTTTGAAGGACTTTGTGGTATTGACTAAGCGCATCTCCTGTCACATAGTATTGAAAGACCTAAAGAAAAGGCCAATAACAATCAAAAGGAAGGTAAAGATATGAAGGGACCGCTACAGGAGAAAGAAATCAGGGCATATCAACTCAAGAACAAGACGCTCGTTTGTCCCGTGTGCGCCACGGATGAAGAAAGGGAGGAAGCCGGGCCTAACCAGCTCATCACCGAAGATACGATCCACGATGATAACCCTATGTTCTGCACCCGATGCAAGAAAAAGATTAAATAGGCATGACTGATGGGGGTAGACCGGCCGATGTTGCTTTCTCAAGCATCGGCCCTGTCTTTCACTCGGGATTCGCTGTATAAAATAGGTCAATCTTCGAAAAATTGAATAATGTGAGGGTAGAGTGGACCTATCGCGTCGTCTGTTCCTGAAGGCTGCAGGGCTCCTTGGCTTAAGCGCCTCTCTGGGGAGTTGTTCAGATGCTACACGCACGCTCATACCGTTCATCACGGATCCGGAGGATATCGTTCCCGGCGAGGCAAGCTGGTACGCCACAACCTGCAGAGAATGCCCGGCCGGATGCGGGATGCTTGCTAAGAATTGTGACGGCAGGGTCATTAAAGTGGAGGGGAACCCCCTCAACCCGGTCAATACCGGCAAACTCTGCGCAAGAGGTCAGGCATCGGTTCAGGGCATCTATAATCCGGACCGCCTCCGGCAACCCTCAAAAAGAGCTGTGAGCGGCGCACTCACGCCGATCACGTGGTCTCAAGCGGAAAATAGAGTCACGCACGCGCTATCTCAATTGCCACCAGGAATGGGCGGACAGCGCGTGGCCTTTATCAGCGATCTGACAACGGGAGTGGAGCGGGAGATAATCCGTGGTTTTCTATCCGCCGTAGGATCGGAAGGACACATCACGTATGAGCCCCTGGCGTACGAGGCCTTAAGGCAGGCCAACCAGGCGATCTTCGGCATCGATGCCATACCGTCATATAACCTGGACGCGGCCGATTTTCTCATTTCCTTTGGCGCAAATTTTCTCGAAACATGGGTCTCGAACGTGCGTTATGCCCGTCAGTTTGCCCGGTTTCGTGAGCTCTCGAGAGGGGTCAGGCATCCTTTCCTGTATGTGGGCCCACGCCTTTCCATGACCGCCGCCAATGCCGACCACTGGATAGCCGTGCCACCGGGAGAGCAGTCCACGGTTGCTTTAGGCCTCATCCGGATGCTTCTTGAGAAGGGCTATGCCCCCGGCCTTGATGGTAACGATCGGGAAAGCATGAAGTCGGCTGTGTCAGGATTTACCACTCAGGTGGTGGCAGAACGCGCGGGCGTGAGCGAAGAAACGCTGAAAATGATCTCAGCCGCCTTTATGAGAGCCAGGCGCCCCCTTGCACTTGCCGAAGGTTTGGGTTATGAGGATGCCTACGCCTTCGAGACTGCGAAGGCTGTGAACATCCTCTGCAGGCTCGCTCCCCCACGGGCCGGAACCATCGACTTCTCCGTTATATCCTCGCTTTCCCGAATGAGCCGAGCGAGAGAGATGAAGGAGTTCGTGGGTAGGATGAGTGCCCGTGAGATCGACGTTTTATTTATTCTCCGGGCGAACCCGGTCTATAATTTGCCCGATCAATGGGGATTTTCCGAGGCATTAAAGTCTGTGCCGCTTGTTGTCAGCCTTTCGAGTTTTCCCGATGAGACAAATTCACTCGCCCACCTGATCATGCCGATCCACACGTTCCTTGAATCTTGGGGTGACTATTCTCCGTGGACGGGCATGCGTGGGTTGCTGCAGCCCGTAATGGGCTCTGTGTTCGACACGCGGACCCCAGGCGATATTCTTCTGTCCATCGGGCGTGCGCTGAAAGGTGCGGCTGCGTTTCCCCACAAGGACACGTTTGAGGCGCTTCGCAGCTCCTTCAAGGTTCAAGAAAAGACCGGGGAGCAAGGCGGGGATACACACGAAGCGTGCCAGCAAGCCTTAAGAAGGGGAGGCCTGTGGAAAGAAGGCAGAGGCTCATCAAGCGCCGCCCGCTTGCCGTCGCTCAAAGACCGGTTCTCTGCTACTGATGAAGGGCGTACCCGCGTCCGAGGGGCCATCTGTCTTGTTTCTTACCCCACCGTGCAGTTCTTCGATGGACGCATGGGAAACCGACCATTCTTGCAGGAGTTGCCCGACCCCGTCACGGCCGTTACCTGGGACGGATGGGTAGAAGTTCATCCTGAGACTGCGAAAAGGCTCGGTGTAAACAGAGGAGACATGCTCACCTTACGCAGTGCTTCTCACTCAATCGAGGCGCCGGCATTTGTTTGGCCGGGGATTATGCCCGACACGCTCGCCATGCCCATAGGATGCGGCCAAAGGAGTTTCGGCCGATTCGCATCGAGCGACACGGGAAACGCCATACGCATCTTACAGGCGACCCTCGATGAGGCAGGAGGGGTTCAAAGGCCGTGCCTTCACGTGGAGGTGGCAAGGACAGGCAAATCCGTTGCATTCGCGCATACGGACGGCGCCTCCTGGCAGTATGAGCGCAACATCGCAAGATCGCTGACATGGCATGAATTCGTCTCGAGCCCGCGGCACAAACCCGATGTGGTGCTTCCTCTGTCAAAGGGTTTCGTGGCGGAGCGCGATTTCTATCCCGCTCACAAGCATGATGGATACCGGTGGTGCATGGCCGTGGACCTTGACAGGTGCATAGGCTGCGGCGCCTGTGTGGTAGCCTGCTATGCAGAAAACAACGTGGCGGTTGTAGGAAGAAAACAGGTGATCAAGGGCAGGGAAATGGCGTGGCTTCACATACAACGATACTTCGACAAATCGGAACCTTTGGTCCGCTTTCTCCCTATGCTCTGCCAGCACTGCGACGAGGCCCCCTGCGAGGCGGTCTGTCCTGTCTTTGCGCCAAATCACAGCTTAGAGGGGATCAACAACCAGGTCTATAATCGATGCATCGGAACACGCTTCTGCAGCCAGAACTGCCCGTACAAGGTGCGTCGGTTTAACTGGTTCACCTTCACCCACGACCCGCCGCTGGAGTGGCAGCTTAACCCCGACGTAACGGCAAGGACAAAGGGCGTCATGGAGAAGTGTTCCTTCTGCATCCAACGTATCAACGAGGCACGAATCCGGGCGAGACGCGAGGATAGACGAATACGGGACGGCGAAATCTCCCCCGCGTGTGTACAGACCTGCCCTGCGGATGCGTTGATTTTTGGAAATCTCATGGACCCGGCAAGCCGGGTTGCGCGCGCGGTTCGGGAATCGAGGGCCTATCAGGTGCTTGGTGAACTGAATACCAAGCCCGGCGTGATATATCTGAAGAAGATACGTCTTAAGATGCTGCAGGATACGGTGGGAGGCGTCTAGTGGAGAGACTCGCCTTTCACGAGGTAGACCGGAAGATTCTTAACACGCTCGCACCTGCCGGGCGGACTTACTGGGTGATAGTCGGTCTTCTGTTACTGGGGGTGATCTACGGCTATTTCGTCGTATGGCCCTACCAGATACTTACAGGCATGGGTGTTGCCGGATATAGGCCGCCGGTGCTCTGGGGGGCTTATCTCGTAGACTTTGTTTTCTGGATCGGAATCGCCCATTCCGGCACACTCATATCGGCCATCCTTTTTCTGTTTCGTGCGCGCTTTCGTACAAGCATTTCGAGAAGCGCAGAGGCGATGACAATCTTTGCGGTGCTCATCGCATCCCTGTTTCCCCTCATACACCTTGGTCGCTTCTGGGTCTTCTATTGGATCATTCCATATCCGAATCAGCGCACGCTCTGGCCAGACTTCCAATCGCCGCTCATCTTTGACTTTCTTGCCGTTTCAACCTACATGACGGCAAGCCTCTTGTTCTGGTACACGGGGCTTGTCCCCGACCTTGCGACCGCCCGCGATCGGATGACGGGCATTCGAAAGAAGATCTACGGCTTATTCTCGCTTGGCTGGTCGGGCACAGACCGGCAATGGCACCATTACGGTATGTCCTATCTTCTCCTTGCAGCGCTCTGCACGCCGCTTGTCATCTCGGTACACAGTGTGGTCTCCTGGGACTTTGCGCTCGCCATTATACCGGGCTATCACAGTACGATCTTTCCGCCCTATTTTGTGGCCGGGGCCATCCACTCGGGCCTTGCCATGGTGCTCTCCCTTCTCATACCCCTTCGGCGTTTCTTTCATCTGGAGTCGGTGATTACGATCGACACGCTTGAGAAGGTGGCAAAGACCTCGATCCTCATGGGCCTCATTGTGGCCTACGCCTACGTAGTTGAGCCTTTTGTCGCGTGGTACAGCGGCAACGTCTTCGAGCGACAGACTTTTCTTTTCAGGGCGATCGGTTACTACGCACCGCTCTTTTGGATCATGGCAGGCTGCAACGCCGTCGCCCCCCTGTTTTTCTTCATAAAGAGGGTGCGGACGAGCCCTGCCTGGCTTTTTGCCATCTCCATACTGATAAATATCGGCATGTGGCTCGAGCGTTTCGTGATCATCTGCGGTTCCATGGCGAGAGACTATCTGCCGTTTGCGTGGGGGAACTACTGGCCGAACTGGGTGGATTGGTCCATTACTTTTGGGTCATTCTGTCTATTCTTCTTTCTGTTCTTACTCTTCGTCAAATTCCTGCCGTCGATCGCCATAACCGAACTTAAGGCAGAGGCGGGCGCCCCAATCCGTCCGAAGGAGGACTATCATGGCGCATAGGGAGGGGCTTTTGGGCCTGTTTACCTACGTTGACGATTTCCTTTTCGCCCTTCGGGGTCTTACCTCGGGTGCGAGAAAGATCGAAACGGTCTTTTCTCCCCTCTATATCCCGGAGATAGATGAGATACTGGCAAAGAGGCCGAGTAGAGCTCGTTTGATTACTCTTTTGGGTGGGATCGGAGGTGGTCTCGGGCTATTGGGTCTCGCGATATATGCCCATCTTTCATTTAGCCTTATTACGAGCGGGAAACCGGTTCTACCCTGGGTGCCCTGGGTCATCGTCTGCTTTGAAGGAACTATCCTCGGAGGCGTGCTTGCGAGTGTCGCGGCCTGGATCTTTTTGGGACGCCTGCCGAGGCGTGCCACGGCCAGCGGATACGACCCGGTTTTTTCTCAGGACCGCTTCGGGGTGCTTGTTGCGTGCTCTCGGAGCGAACAGGAAGAGATACGGAAACTGCTTAAGGAATCCGGTGCAGGAGAGGTGCGCAATGTTGCCTGGTAGCGTGGCGGGTAAGAGGAGATTCAAGGGGTCACATCTTACGAACCTCGCGCTCGCGATTCTGGTTCTTACCGGGGTGGTCTCTTTCGTTGCGGGTGTCCTTGGAAAAAACCCGCTCAGGGCCTGGCAGGCTTACCTGGTGAATTTCCTTTTCTGGACAGGCCTGTCCTGCGGTGCTCTCGTATTTGTGGCTGTACTCAATATAGTGGGCGCGCGGTGGGGACGCCCGCTCAAAAGGTTTGCCGAGGCCTTCGGCGCATTTCTACCCGTGGCCTTTGTTCTCTTCTGGATACTCTATTTCGGCAGGATGGAGCTTTTTCCCTGGATCAAACAGCCCGTGCCCGATAGGGCCGTCTGGCTCAACGTACCGTTTCTGTTTGCCCGCGACGGGGGAGGTCTCCTCCTTCTTACGGTAATCGCACTGACTATGATCTTCTTTTCCGTGAAAGGCGATTCCGAGTGGAGCGCATCTCAAGCGAATTCGCGGGACGCGACCGGCGAGGACAAGAGCTCCAGTCCATGGCTCGCGAGCTGGAGGAAACAGAAAACCTTATCGCCCATCCTCGTAATCGCATACACATTTGTCCTGACGCTTATCGGATTCGATCTGATCATGGCCCTTGATGCGCACTGGTATTCCACCCTTCTCGGGGGATATTTCCTGGTGGGTTCATTCTACGCGGGCGTTGCCGCACTCTACCTGATTGCACTTGTTATGCAACGAACCTTAAGACCGAATGATTACCAGGGCGAAAGACATTTCCATGACCTGGGAAAGCTCACCCTCGCATTCTGCCTGTTTACGGGATACTTGTTCTACGCCCAGTTCCTCACCATATGGTACGGAAACCTGCCGGCGGAGACGCGTTACGTGATCCTCAGGGTTAAGCTTACCCCCTGGGAGCCGCTCGCCTGGGTCGTCCTGTTCATGATATTTTTGATACCGTTTTTCGTGCTTTTGAGCAGAAGAATAAAGCTGAAAAGAGTGCCTATGATTCTGCTTTGCCTTATGATCCTCACGGGTATGTGGCTCGAAAAACTCATACTCGTGGCCCCTTCCCTCTGGCGACAGAATGAATTCCCTCTCGGGTTCACAGAAATACTCATCACTGCTGGATACTTCGGCGCCTCTGGACTTTGTTTCAAATGTTTCTTGAGCCGGGTGCCGCTTATGCCTGTGTCGGACCCTCTCTTCAGAGAAATGATCGAATTAAGACAACAGAGGTTGGAGCCATGAAGAAAGCCGAGACCAGGCGAGAGCCTGAAGAAAACCGTAAGAAACGGGCATTATCTACGGGCTACCTCTGGCTCGTTCCGCTCGCGGTCCTCTTCGGCCTCACGCTCTATCTGTATTTCTCTTACGGGAGGCGTATCGGAGACGCCCAGCCGGTCTCCTTCAGTCATCGGGTACACGCAGGCGTGAAAGGTATAAACTGTCGCTTCTGCCACCCGAATGTGGAGCGGTCTCAACACGCGGGTCTTCCTGCCGTGGAGAAATGTTTTTTCTGCCACAAGTATATAATTCCCAATCATCCTGAGATCAAGCGGGAAGAACAGTATTTTCGTTCGGGCACGCCAACTCCCTGGAAGCAGGTCTTCTGGGTACCTGATTTCGTGTTTTTTAACCATGTCCCCCATCTCAAATGGGGTAAACTTGATTGTATGGACTGTCACGGCGACGTGAAGAGCATGGATCGGCTGCAAAAGGTTGACTTTAAGATGGGTTTCTGCCTCGCCTGCCATCGGAAAAAGAACGCGCAACACGATTGCTGGCTTGCATGTCACAGATGAGGGAGGCCTGAAGGTCCTTGAACAGATTGAACGAGATCGCATCAGAAGGGTTGAACGAAAGAAGACAAGGGGTGGGCATAATCAAGACATCAGAAGTACACTATCTTCCCGCGGCCGGCTTCTTCCTCTCGAGCGCGTTCTGGTTCGTCATAGGCACACTGGCCGGTCTTTTTCTCGCGTCAGCCATGATTGCACCTGATTTCCCTTTGTACAAGAATGTTTCCTGGCTTGTGTTCGGTCGTGTACGACCAATGCACACGAACATCATGATCTTCGGATTTGTGGGGTCAGCGCTACTCGGTTCCATCAACTACTACGTACCCCGTCTGGCGCGGCGGCCTCTCTTTAACGTTGGCCTGGGTCGGGCCACGGTCTGTATCTGGAACCTGCTCATCGCGGCTGGAACAGTGACCCTTGCTTTGGGTTTTACCCAGAGCAGGGAATATGCCGAGTATATCTGGCCGGTAGATATTGCCGTGCTCGTAGTATTCGGCATTACCTTTTATAATCTCATGCGAACCGTTGCCGACAGGGAGGAGAAGGTACTCTACGTTTCGGTCTGGTACGCGCTCGCTGCCCTTGTCTTCGTCTTTTTTATCTATTTCTTCGGGAACGCCGTGTGGAACCCGTCCACGGGGGCAATCACAGGCATGCCCGACGGAATACTCGCGTGGTTCTACGGACATGGGATCGTCGGGCTGTTCCTGACGCCGCTTGCGATCGGTGTTGCGTATTACGTGATGCCCGTGGTATGCCGCGCCCCCTTATTCAGTCATACCCTTTCTCTTGTAGGTTTCTGGACCATCCTCATGTTCTATCCGCACATAGGCACGCACCATCTTTTGCAGACGCCCGCCCCCACATGGCTCAAGATCGTGGCTATAACAGGAAGCATCGGCATGCTCATCCCCGTTGCCACGGTTCTCGTCAATCTCTGGCTCACGATTCAGGGGCGTCTCAGTAATATCCACGAAGAGATCGGCGGAAAGTTTGTGTTTGCGGGCCTCGTCTGGTACCTGCTCGTCTGTCTCCAGGGGCCCTTCCAGGCCCTTCCGGTCGTCCAAAGGGTTACCCACCTGACGAACTGGGTCATAGGCCATTCTCATATCGCGGTGCTTGGTTTCTCGGGGTTCATTGCCATAGGCGGTCTCTATTTCTTCCTCCCGAGGATCACAGGGAGAGACCTTTACAGTCGTAAGCTCGCCGATATACAGTACTGGCTCCTACTCGTGGGGCTCACCGGATTCTTTATGGTCCTCACCATAGCGGGTTTGATTCAGGGAAGCGCCTGGCTTGCCGGTTCAGTCGTATACAAGGTCCTTCCCGAACTGCATGTCTACTGGGTATGGCGGCTAGGGTTTGGTACACTCATCGCGGCGGGAGCCGCCATAGGCCTTTACAACGTGGGGCGAACCCTCATGGGTAAGACCACAAAGGAGAAACCATGAGGGTGACCTTGAAGCTTCTCATATACGGGGGCCTTGCCATCTTCACCTCCGTGCTCTTTATTTCGGTAGTCCTCCCCTGGCTAACCATCAGCGAGAAACCGTCAGACATATTCCGTGCAAGGACCGCGTCCGAGGAAGAGGGCAGGAGACTCTATATTGCCAACGGGTGTACATACTGCCACACCCAGTTTGTGCGGAACATCGACTGGGATATCGGGGCAGAGCGCATAGCCCAGTCAGGTGATTACGTGGCAGAGCGGCCGCACCTTCTGGGTTCGGAGAGGACCGGCCCCGACCTGTCTCAGGAAGGCGGAGAACATCCTGACGACTGGCATCTCGCGCACTACATAAATCCCCGGTTTGTGAGACCCGAATCCATTATGCCTTCTTTTGAGTATCTGGGCAAAGACCGGATAGCATCGCTCATCGCCTATAAACAGGCCTTAGGCTTCAAAGATGCCGATTTCCGCACGGAAAGGCAGCGGCAATGGAAGGCGGCTGCGGTTAAGGCTTACGAGGACGGCCCGGATGACAACGTCAAATGGCTTCATTCTATGGTACCTGAGCCCTGGCGGAACCTTCCGAACCCTTACCCCACCTCTGACGCGGGATTGAAGCGTGGGCATCGTATTTTCGAGAGTTTCTGCATCGGCTGCCATGGACCGGTTGGAGACGGCATGGGCCCGGCCGAGCCTTATCTCAATCCTCCTCCTCTCAATTTTACGCTTCTCAAGGGGCGCGGTATATCCGGCGGTATTCTTTATTATCAGATCATGAACGGAATCACAGGAACTGCGATGCCCTACTTCAAGCGCGAACTCGAATCGGAGAAGATCTGGGATGTGGGCGACTACGTGGCCGTGACGTTCGTAGGAGAGAGCGACGCCCACAGAGAACCGAGGGGCATCGACGCGGCTTACATCCCCGCGGACACGTGGCCCAAGGGGGGAGGGAGGCGAGAATGAATCTCTATTACATGATATGGATCGGGTTACTTGTCGTCGGGCTCGCTACGAGTCTCACGGTTTTCATCTTAGCACACGCGGCGGGCCAGTTTCGGGAGCAGGAGCGGGCACGTTACCTTCCTTTACGGGGCGAGGCCGATCCGACGAATGCGGATAAGCGAGGTGGGGCCGGACGGGAAATCATTATAGCAGCCGGTATCCTCCTTATCGGCCTCTCAGGCATCGTGGCTGCGCTCGTCACCATGATTGTCAGGATGAAGGGGGTGACCCCGTGAGATTTTTCGCCGCGATTGATTTCCATCATCTGGTTCTTGCCCTGTTCCTTGGAGTGGCAGGTGCCATCGTGCTCTACCTTTCCTTCCGCTATGGTACAGACTTTAAGTCCGGTGAAGAGATAGACCCAACAGAAGGCGGACATATGGAAAAGACCCGCGGAGGTAATTATATCCCCCCTGTACTTGTCTTTTTGTACGCGGCTGTTGTGCTCTCGATCATTTTGTACGTGGTTTCTTATTTCGCAGTTTTCAAGGCAAGGCCGATATAGGCCCGCACTTGTGGCAGAGGGGCGAATGGATATTCCAGGTGAAACCAAAAGAGACGATGAGGATAGGACAACCCTTAAAGCATGGTTCTTTGTCATAGGCCTCGCAGTCATATTCTTGCTGTACGGGCTCTTCATGTTTTTCACGATAGGGGACAAAGGCCCGCCGGATTGGGACTTCACGGATGTGGAAGATACTCCCGGAAAATCCCTCTATTCCACATCTCCTCAACCTGCTGGAAACACCGGAGAGCCGCATCTACAGCACGTTTCAGAGAAACCGATCCCGCCGCAACAAAAAGCAGGGAGGCGCGCCGAATGAAACAATCCGGGCGAACAGGATGGGGGTTAAGGGCTCTTCCTTTTTTTGCAGCCCTTATCGCCGCTATTATGTGCTGGGGTTGCAACTACGGACATATGTACGATGGGGACGCCATAAAAGCCTTCAAAAAGAAGATGCCTGACATGGACAAAAGGAGCATCCCGCTTGATGACGGCTATGAGACTCTCGTGAAAAGTGATCCGATAAAACTCAAGAACCCCCTGTCGTATTCAAAGCAATCGGCAGAACAAGGCCGCGTGGCCTATGGCTATTTTTGTGTCCAGTGTCATGGTGTGAAGCTCGATGGCAGAGGCACCGTGGGGCAGAGTTTTGCCCCGCTGCCCGCCGATCTCATATCAGATCACGTCTTGTCACAACCCGATGGTCTTATCTATTCGAGGATGCGGCTCGGGTTCAAGAGGCATCCGGCGCTTTTTCCCACCGCGTCGGCCGGTGACAGCTGGGCGATAATCGTCTACATGCGATCTGTGAAGAGGCAGCCATGAACGCGGACCTGCTCTGGGCATTGTTGACCGGTCTTGCCGGGAGTCTTCATTGTCTCGGTATGTGCGGTCCAATTGTAGTTGCCTATTCGTTGCAGTTCAGCCCGGCGAGTGATGGTCTTAGTGCCGGGCGCCCCCCGTACGTAGCGGGTCTTACGCATCACGCGGCGTTTCAGGCAGGAAGGATAGCCGCGTACGGACTCTTAGGGGGCGTCGGCGCCGGACTTGTCTATTGCGGGAGTCTGGCCTCAGCGTTAAAGGACATACGTACTCCGGCCACGGCTGCGGCGGGCGCGTTCATGGTCGTGTTGGGTTTGATCGTGCTCAAGGTGATCCCTGCGGGATATTTCACCGAGACATCGTCCGACTCAAAATCTTCGTTTGTCATGAGATTTATAGGAAAGCGCTTGAGGTCGCCCCATGCGTTAGTCAAGGCAACGCTCGGCTTTGCGACAGGCTTTTTGCCCTGCATGCTTTCCTGGGCGATGGTCTTAAGGGCCGCTTTCACGGCTGATATCACTCAAGGATTTCTTATCATGATCGTCTTTGGTTTAGGGACTCTGCCTGTCTTGTTGTTCACCGGCTTATTGGGCTCCACCTTCTCGCTCAAGGCAAGGCTTACAGGAGAGCGCATGGCCGGTTTATCGATAACGGCCATGGGGATCATCATACTCTCAAAGGGGGTATTAGGGTTTGTCCGATGAACTCTCGCCCCGAGTCTCAAGCCAGGGCGTAGCTAAAGAGGTGCACGCCGTTCACGTCTTTTGCGATCTCTGCGGTCTGCGCGCGGGCGAGAATCGACACACAGAGAATTCTCTCACGTTCTGTTGTCCCGGTTGCAGGCACGTTTTCTTAATTCTCGCCAGCGCCACCGGGAAACTCCCGCACAACTTCCGCGAGAGCGACGTATTCCGCGCCTGTGTTAAGGCAGGAGTTATTCCGGGCAACGAAGACGCTGCCCACACCCCCGTTGAGATTAAAGGGGTCAACACAAGCGTCGCTCAGCTCACCCTCAACCTGTCTCTCGAGGGCATGTGGTGCCCCGCCTGTGCCTGGGTCATTGAGGAAGTGCTCAGGAAAATGGATGGCATCGCCCAATGCCGGGTCTTTTTTCTCACGGACAAGGCGAGAATTCAATATCTCCCCAATCGGACGAGCCCTGCCGAGATCGTGTCCCGTATCAATAAGATCGGCTACAGGGCGAGTACCGGGGAAAAAGACGCACGGGCGACGAGAACCTTAAAGGACGCCACGCTGATCCGTCTCGGCATCTCATCAATTCTGGCGGTAAACATCATGATGCTCTCCTATGTGCTCTACTACGGCTTGATCCGTGAGCTTACCCCCCGCGTTGTTGCGCTCTTCTCTTATCCCATGCTTGTGATGTCGGTTCCTGTGGTCTTTTACGGCGGCATGCCGATCCTGAAGAAGGCTTGGGCTGGTATTTGCCACGGACTGATCTCGATGGATACGCTTATCTCCGTGAGCGCCCTTGCGGCCTTTTTCTATAGCCTTCTGAGAATGAAGCAGGGCAGTATTCACCTCTACTTTGACATAGCGGCCATGCTCATCACCATCGTGCTTCTCGGCAGGTATATCGAGATGCACGCGCGAGAAAAAGTCTTGGCGTCACTCGCCACCGAAGATACGGGACTGCAAAAAGTGAGACTGAAAAAGGGTGATAGAGAGCAATGGATAAGAGCCGACGCCTTGATACCGAATGATCTCTTTGTGGTTGAAGACGGAGAACGGATACCCGTCGATGGCCGGCTTGCCCGCGGACGGGGTCTTTTTGACCAGTCGGTCCTTACCGGGGAGACAAGGCCCACTGTCAAAGGGCCTGAAGAGGTGGTTCTCGCGGGGAGTCAGCTTGTATCCGGCACGGTCGAGATCATTGCGGTGAGGCCGGCGCGCTTAAGCTATCTCGGGCAGGTGAGAGAGCTCGTCACGGACGCCCTGGAACATAGGAGTACGAGCGAGGAGCTTGCCGACTCTATAAGCCGCATCTTCGTGCCTGCCATAATGGGCGTTGCTGTGACTACTGCGCTTGTCTTGTGGGGCCTGGGAGCGACTAGCCAACGGATTCTTCTTACGTGTCTTTCAGTGCTTCTTGTCGCCTGTCCGTGTGTCCTTGGTGTTGCAATACCGCTTGTCAAAGTGGTTGCAACGGGCCTTTGCCGTCAAAGAGGAATCGTTGTCAGAAGTCCCGGGGCCTTAGAACGTGTGAAAGAGCTCGACACGTTGGTACTCGACAAGACCGGTACCGTCACTGAAGGGCGTTTTGCGCTGCGCAAGGTGGTCTCGCCTCTCATCGACGAAAAAGAAGTCCTTGAGATGATCGCGGCCATCGAGACGAATTCCACACACTTCCTTGCGCAAGAGATCATACACCATACGTTGCGTTCAGGGTTCAGTGTGGGACAAGCGTTGAATGTAAAGGAACTTGAGGGACTCGGCGTCGAAGGAACTGTGAACGGAAAGAGAATATTCGCGGGCAGCAGGCGACTGCTATTAAGGTACGGGATTGTGCTCGCCCCTCATCTGGATCGAGAGGCTCTCTCTCATGAACAAGACGGGATGACCGTGGTATTTTTCGGCTCAGAAAGAGAAGCACAGGGCTTTCTTGTGTTCGGAGACGTATTGAAGCAGGATGCAGGCCTCTTTGTGGCCTGGTTGAAGCACAAAGGGACTAAGGTCGTCCTGTTATCAGGCGATGGCAACGAGACCACGGCGGCCATTGCCCGCTCCTTAGGGATCGCCGATTTCCTGGGGGAGGCCCTCCCCGCGGAAAAAACTGAGGTGATTCGGACCCTTAAGCGTGAGGGACGCAAGATAGGTATGGTGGGAGATGGCGTGAATGACGCGCTTGCGCTCGCCGAGGCAGATGTGGGTGTAGCCATGGGATCGGGACAGGACATTACCCTGGAGGCGGCGGATCTCATCATACCGTCCGGCAGGCTCAAGGCGATTGCCGATCTATTCATGTTTTCCCGGCTGTCTACGCGAGCGGTCCGACAGAACCTTTGTTTCGCTTTCCTCTACAACATCGTTGCAGTTCCAGTGGCGGCAGCGGGGCTTCTTAACCCGCTCGTCGCAGTCATGGCAATGTTGTTAAGCAGTCTTACCGTCATCGGGAACACGCTTCGCCTCAACCGAATCGGCGCAGTGGCCACCGAGCAGCTTTTGTCACCCGAAACTTCTTGAATCGGCCGGAACGTCGGCTTATATTGTCTCTTGAGCATGAACGGCCTCGAACCAATTGAGAAAAAGTATAGGGAACTCACCCCGGGGGTTGAAAGCTGTGTGAAAGGAGGGTTGGCCTGGTGAATGCCGTATCAGTAAATCTGCCGCGATCGGTACTTTCACAGCTCAAGCTTTTCTTGGCCCTGTCCCGTACCCCTCATGGACTACTCGATATGGCGACCCCGGCTGTAGCGGCCCTTCTCTGCTATGGGGCTTTTCCGTCGTTATGGATTGTTTGCCTGGGCGTGGTTACCGTATTTGCGGGCTATACCACGGTATACGCCTTAAATGACCTCGTGGATCGCCGGGTAGACCGAAGCAAATCTTCGATCACGCCGGCGCCCGACAAGCAAGATGACCTTGACTCCATTTTTGTCCGCCACCCCGTTGCGTGCGGCCTCTTGCCCTTTCGAAAGGCGCTTTGGTGGGCCTTGGGCTGGGGGTTTCTCACCTTTATCGGGGCCTATTTACTCAATCCGCTCTGCGTGTTTGTGTTTTTCACGAGCTGCCTCCTTGAGGCGTTCTACTGCCTGGCCTGGCGGAGCGGCTATCTCAAGGTGCTCATAAGCGGGGCGGTTAAAACATCAGGGGCGGTGGCCGCTATCTACGCAGTCGATCCCCATCCTTCTCCCATCTTCCTCGGCACGGTGTTTCTCTGGCTCTTCTTTTGGGAGATGGGTGGCCAGAACACCCCTAACGACTGGGCTGACATGAGAGAAGATACCATACTCCAGGCGACGACCATCCCGGTGTGTTTCGGACTTAGGTGGGCAGCCGCGGTGATTATGGCTTCACTCGTATTTGCCATTGTTCTTAGCGCTGCGGTTTTCAGTCTATCGCCCCTGCCGAATCGCATGGCTGCCGGAACGCTCTGCCTTTTGGCGGCCATCTATCTCTTGGTCATTCCTGCCCTTACGCTTTGCCGGACGAGACAACGCGTTGCCGCCCAACTCCTCTTTAACAGGGCCTCGTATTATCCGCTTGCCTGTCTCGTGAGTGTATGCTTGAGTATGCTCGTATGAAACATGAAAGACTAAGGAGCTTTCTGTGAAGCAAATCGATATGAAGGAGCTATTAAGATACAACGGGAAGGATTCAAACCCCGTTTACGTAGCGTACCGGGGAAGGATCTTTGATGTGACACAAAGCCCGGTATGGAAAGGTGGCGTTCATATGGGACGCCATGATGCCGGAGCCGATTTGACAGACGAAATTGAAGTGGCGCCCCACGGTCCTGACTTCTTGGAGAGATACCCCGAGGTGGGCATGCTCAAGGAAGGGCCGGTTGCAAAAGAGGATAAGCCCGCCATCCTGTCCGGACTTCTTACGCGTTACCCAATGCTTAAGCGCCACCCCCATCCCATGACGGTTCATTTTCCCATTGTCTTCATGTTTTCCGCCACGGTCTTCACACTTATTTATCTTGCCACAAGGATTGCTGCCTTTGAGACAACAGCGCTCAACTGCCTGGGCGCCGGTCTTGTCTTCATCCCCGTAGCAATCGTCACGGGATATTTTACGTGGTACTTGAACTACATGGCGCGTCCCGTAAGGGCCGTTACCATGAAGAAATGGCTTTCTCTCGTGCTCTTGTGTGTCGACCTCGTTGTTTTTGTGTGGCGTATGGCCGTCCCCGATATCCTGCATCCTCTCAGGGGAGAGGGTTTTTGCTATCTCATACTCGTTTTGTCACTTTTGCCCCTTGTCGTAATAATCGGGTCATATGGCGCGAACCTGACCTTCCCCGTAAAAAAGGAATAGACGGGACCTTCACACCCATCCTTTTGTTTGGACAATGAATACCGGGTTTATGGGGCCTTGAGGGCCACACCTAAAATGCCGACCGCCTTCAGTTCTCTACAGTCCTTGAACAAAAGCCCTTCGCGAGCGAGCGAATGTTTGAGATCGTCGCTTCGAAAGCGTCCACGTCTCGGGTGCAGGAGGATGTGCCTCGTAATCAAGTTCTGATACAGGGTCGGATAGAGCTCTTCCAGGAAGAATGCCCCTTCGGGTTTGAGCACCCGCGCTATTTCGGAAACTGCCCTGCGCCAGTCCACGATATGATGGAGCACCCCGAAGTCAAATACTGCATCAATTGAGCCGTCTCTAAAGGGGAGAGAAGAACCGTCGGCCGCGACAAGAACGATATTCTTCCGTTTCTCACTGGGGAGATAATCCCTGGCCTTTTCAAGCATGTGAACATCGAGGTCCGTAGCATAGATCATCGAGGGTAAGAATTCTTCGAGAATGAGCCCGGCGCCCGCGGCTCTGCCACAGCCTATTTCGAGCGCGGTGAAGTGCGGCTTTAAAGGTAACATGGCCTTGAGTTTTTTTAACTCCATGCGTTGTTGAACGACGCGAAGGGGGTTATTAACGACCCACCGTTCGGCCCAGTTGAGCTTCATCGAGTTCTCATCGCTTAAGCGCACGTGCTATGCGGGAGGCAAATGCCCCGCCCTCCCTGGTTTTATGCCCATATGTGTTGCGGCAATGCCGTTGGTGAAAATCTCGTATGATACGCGCTCAAAGCCTATCCCTGCGATATGCTCTTTGAGTTCTTGGGGACCGGGAAATCGGCGGATCGATTGAGGCAGATAGGTAAAGGGTTGTTTCGAACCGGCAAAGATGAGGCCCACATAAGGCATAATGTGGAAGGAATAGAAATCGTAAAGCCAGCGAAACCAAGCCGCCCTGGGCCTCGAAAATTCAAGACACATGAGCCGCCCGCCGGGTTTGAGGACACGATATATCTCGCCAAAGCCCCGCTCCATATGGGTGAGGTTCCTGATTCCGAACCCCACCATGACCGCATCAACGGAATCGGATTGTATGGCCATGTTTTCGGTATCGGACTGAAGATAGACGATCTTTTTTCTCTGTTCCCTATGGAGTCTTTTGCGCCTGCCCGCCTCGATCATGGCGTGGTTTATGTCGGCGAGGATTACCCGGCCGAAAGGTCCCACCTTGTTTACCGCAAGCACCGAAAGGTCGCCTGTGCCGCCGCACACATCAAGGACGGTTTCCCCTTGTTTGAGATTAAGAAGAGCCACAGCCATCCGTTTCCATAGGTAATGGATGCCGAAGCTGCACAGCGTATTCATGAAATCGTATCGGCCCGCTATATGGTCGAAATGATCTCTCACCCGCGAAGCTTTCTCTGTTTCAGGTACCTTTTGAAATCCGAAGTTGACAAGCTTTACGTCTTCTCCGGACGCCTTCTCTTCCATGCGTCCTGCCTTCTCGGTATACGTTCGGGGTTCTTCCTTGAGCGCCACTTCTCTGTAGTATGATGCGGCACGCGCCGGAAGTCAACAGGATGTGACAATTGATAGCGCCCTTGATCGGCGTGCTTTAATGCAAAAAGGGCAGGCCGGAAGGGCCTGCCCTTTCACGTTGCACAAGAGAAACGAATCTATTTGGTCTTGGCCGCGAGATATTCGTCAATTGCTTTTGCGGCCGCTCTTCCGGCGCCCATTGCAAGGATGACGGTCGCTGCCCCGGTCACTATGTCACCGCCGGCGAACACGCCTTCACGGCTCGTCTGGCCAGTCTCGGCGTCTGCCTCTATGTTGCCTGACTTTCTCAACTTCAACCCCGGCGTGGTGGATGTGAGGATCGGGTTCGGACCCTGGCCAATGGCTATGATTACTACATCAACATCGATTACATAATTGGAGCCCTTGATCTCAACCGGTCTTCTCCTGCCTGAGGCATCGGGCTCGCCAAGCTCCATCTTCACACATTCGATGCCCTTGACCCAGCCGTTTTCATCGCCTATGATCCTTACCGGGTTGGTGAGGAGCCTGAAATCTATGCCCTCCTCCTGGGCGTGGTGAGCTTCTTCGGCCCGCGCGGGCATCTCCTCTTTGGAACGGCGATAAATGAGATAGACATTGGCGCCGAGCCGTTTAGAGACCCTTGCCGCATCCATGGCCACATTCCCGCCGCCTACTACAGCGACCCTGCTACCCACTCTGACCGGCGTATCGTATTCCGGAAAGAGGTAGGCCTTCATCAGATTTGCCCTGGTGAGAAACTCGTTTGCCGAGTAAACTCCGTTTAGGTTTTCACCGGGGATATTCATGAAATAGGGAAGCCCCGCACCTGTGCCGATAAAGACCGCATCAAATCCTGCTTCAAAGAGTTCGTCAAGCGTCATGGTCTGACCGACTATGGTGTCCACTTTGATCTTCGCGCCGAGTTTCTCAACATAGTCTACCTCGCGCTGCACCACGGCCTTGGGCAGACGGAACTCGGGAATACCGTATACCAAGACCCCTCCCGCCTTGTGCAGGGCCTCGAAGACCGTCACATCGTGTCCCTTTTTCGAAAGTTCGCCGGCAACCGTGAGCCCGGATGGGCCGGCGCCGATTACGGCGACCTTCTTTCCCGTGCTTTTCGTTTTCTGGGGAGCCCTTACGTCGCCCTTGTGCAGCTCATAATCCGCGGCGAAGCGTTCCAGTCGACCGATGGCCACGGGCTGTCCTTTCTTTCCGAGTACGCACTTCTGTTCGCATTGGGTTTCCTGGGGGCATACGCGGCCGCAGACGGCGGGCAGACTGTTTGTCGATTTGATCGTGTGGATGGCGCCCATGAAATCGCCTTCCCTTATCTGCTTGATGAAGGCAGGAATCTGGACATTGACCGGACAGCCTTCAACACAGGGAGAGTTCTTGCACTGGAGGCACCTCGATGCTTCCCTGAGCGCGTTGTCGTGGGTATAGCCCAGGGCAACTTCGCTAAAATTCTGGATCCTATTTTTGGGGTCTTGCTCGGGCATCTTTTCCCTGAGCTTCGACTTCTTCATGGCCTTGGCTTTGGCTTCAAGTTTACAGGCGTGATCCCACATGGCGCGTCTTTCTTCGCGATTATACATCTTCTGGCGCAGTACCAGTTCCTTGAAATCGACCTGATGGCCGTCAAATTCAGGCCCATCAACGCAGACAAACTTTGTCTCTCCACCGATCGTCGCCCTGCAGCAACCGCACATACCGGTCCCATCCACCATGATCGTGTTGAGGGAGACGACGGTCTTAATGTTATGGGGTCTCGTCACGTCGGAAACGGCCCTCATCATGACGACCGGGCCGATGCCCACGACGAGGTCGATCTTTTTCTTCTCCTCGATGACCTGCTTTAACACGTCGGTAACAAAACCGTGGTGGCCGTAGGTGCCGTCATCGGTCGTTACGTAGAGTTTTGTGCTCGCCTTTTTCATCTCTTCCTCGAGGATAAGCATCTCTTTCGTGCGGGCGCCGATAATCGAAATCACCTCGTTGCCTGCTTCGAAGAGCGCTTTTGCGATAGGAAGGACCGGCGCCACACCGACTCCCCCGCCCACGCAGACCACGGTGCCGAATTTCTCGATGTGGCTCGGTTTGCCGAGGGGGCCGACCACGTCAAGAAGTGAGTCACCTTGTTCGAATTTCCCCAGCTTCTGCGTCGAGGCACCGACTTCCTGGAAAATAATCGTGATAGTGCCTTGTTTGCGGTCGAAATCGGCGACCGTGAGCGGGACACGTTCGGCCATGTCATCGCATCGGACCACGACGAACTGGCCTGCCTTGACCTTTTTTGCGATATCCGGCACATAGAGTTTGTACATGGTGATCGAGGGAGCAAGTAGCCTTTTCTCCACGATCTCGTTGAGTTTCGTTTCTTTGTTCGCCATATCTTCTCCTTTTAAGAATTTGATTCTCGCTTATTCTCTATCCATCCCCTTGAGGGGTAGTTTCACCGTAAACGTAGTTCCTCTGTCTACCTGACTTTCCACTTCGATACGGCCGAAATTGGATTCCACGATCTTCTTCACGATCGATAACCCGAGGCCGGTCCCCGTGGTGTACCGCGTATTAGGCCCCTGCACCCGATAGAATTCATCAAAAATACAGGGCAGAAACTCCTCTTCAATGCCGATTCCCGTGTCGGCCACCTTAATGGTCAAGAAATGAGTATCCGGCGTGGCGCTGACCACGACCTTGCCGTCTTTTACATTATACTTTATGGCGTTTGATACAAGGTTTGTGATGAGTTGATCCATTTCTGTCCGGTCCGCTTCGATCAAGGGTAGCTTGGCCGGGATGTTGAGCTCAAAGACGAGGTCTTTGCCTGCACCCTGAGGTTTTAGGAGTTCTACGGTGTTCACGATAATTTCCGATATGTCGAGAAGCTCCTTTTTTCTTTCGACCTTCTTTGATTCGAGTCTCGCGAACTGCAAAAGATCGTTTACCAGCTCGATAAGCGACTCAGCCCTGAGCCGGGCCCGCTCCAGCATCTGGCGGTTCACCTGAGGATCGGTGCCTGCTACCCCTGTGAGGTAGGCCGTCAGGTACCCGGTCACCGCCGCCAGAGGCGCCCTGAGTTCGTGCGCAACCATCCGGACAAACTGCGATTTTATCTCCTCGATCTCCTTAAGTCCTGTTATGTCGCGAAAAGTGCTCACCGCGCCGAGATCGCGGCCCATCTCGTCCTCTACCCTCGCAACGTTGACCATAAGGGTCTTTGATTCCGCCCCGGTCAGTTCGATCTCCTCGGAAAGAACCGTGTACCTTGAGGAATCAGGAGAAAAGGCCTTGTTTATAAGGTCGAGCAAATCCTTTTGCACTATGATGTCGAGGACACTCTTGCCGAGCTCGAGTCTTTGATCGAGATCAAGCATTTTAGTCGCCGCGGGGTTAAAGAGCACGAGCTGACCCTCGCGGTTGATAACAATGATCCCATCGGCCATTGAGTTGACCACGGTACGAAGCTTCGATTTTTCGCTGGCTATTTCAAGGAGCTTCTGATCCCTTTCCTCACGGAGCTTTTCCGTCTCGATCCTGAGCCGTCTCTTTTCAAGGCCTCTGTTGAGAACAGAGATGAGCTGGTCAGGCGAGAAGGGTTTTGGGATGTAGTCATACGCGCCTCGCTTCATGGCGTCGACAGCGGTTTCCACCGTTGCAAAACCGGTAATGACGATCATGATGATTTCAGGGTCAATCTGCCCTACCTCTTCCATGAGCTCCATACCTCCCATGACAGGCATCATGAGATCGACAAGGAGGAGGTCGTAGGGTTTTGCTCGCACCATGTCCAGGGCCTCTTTCCCGTTTTCCGCCAAATCAACGGCATATCCTTCGCTGACGAGGATCCTTCGGCACCCTTCACGGATACCCTTCTCATCATCAACTACCAGGATGTGCGCTGTCTCAGCCATGCATACTCTCTAAGGATTATTCTTTTTGTTCTTTCGCCAAAAGACTGTTGATGCGCTTGAGCAGTTCTTCCGGCGCAACCGGTTTACCGACAAAATCATCGGTCTTCATCCAGTAGCCGTCGAGGTCCATGGAAAAATCGTACCCGGTTTCTGTTTTCACTGATGAGATCATAAGAATCGGTATGTTTTTATAGCGAGGATCTGCCTTGATGGTCTTTGCAAAGTTAAAACCCGAGTCGTGCTTTTCCATCATGAGATCGAGCATGATAAGGTCAGGCGATTCAAACTTGACCTTATCCATGCCTTCACGGCCCGAAAATGCTGTCACTACCTCGAATCCGCTGTTTTCGAGGATAGCCTTGTTGAGATCCACGAAATCCACATCGTCATCGATGACCAAGATTCTTTTTTTGCCCATGGTTTCTTCTCCCTGTCTTTATATTTTGAATTAATGCCTCTTTGTTTCGTCCTGCAAATCCTTTTCGTCTCTGCCCAGAGGTAAGGAAATGGTAAAGGTGCTTCCTCTTTCCAATTCGGTGTCGACTTCGATTTTGCCGGAATGCCTCTCGATAATCCCGTAAGAGATGGCAAGCCCCAACCCGGTACCCTTCTCTTTGGTGGTGAAAAAGGGGTTGAAGAGTTTTGCCACATGTTCCGGCAGAATGCCCGGGCCTGTATCACGAATCCTAATCTTTATATGGTCTTTTTGCAACCATGTTGTAATCGCGAGATTGCCCTTGCCTTCCATTGCCTGCGCTGCGTTGAGGACAATATTTAAGAACACCTGCTTAAGCTGAGTCCCGTCGGCAAATATGGCGGGCAGGTCTTTGGCAAAATTTTTCTTTATTTTTATGTTCTGGAACAGGGACTGGTTGACGAGAAGCCCGAGAGCGTCTTCGAGGAGCTCATTAATATCCGTGTCGCCCGGTTTGAGCTTGGTCTCGCGCGCGAAACTTAAGAGCCCCTGAACGATACCTTTTGTACGGTTTGCCTCGTTAATGATAAGCGCGATATCATCCCGTCTCGGATCTTCGGTCTCCATAGTCTTTAACAGTATGTGCGCGTATATAGTAATGGTACCAAGCGGGTTATTGATTTCGTGGGCCACACCTGCAGCGAGTTGCCCCAGGGCTGCCAGCTTCTCTGTGCGGATGAGCTGATACTGGGCATGTTCGAGTTCTTGATGCGATTTTTGCAGCTCGCGATGCGACTTCTCAAGTTGCTGATAGATCTTGTTGCTCTGGTCAAGCAGGTAGGGGAGACAGAATTGTGCGTCAGCGAGCCCCTGGGCAACGGCTATGGCCTTATCACGACAGGTCGCGTATCCGCAGGCCCTGCAGTCAAGGTTGTTGCTGGGCGGGAGCTTGTCTATCTTCTTGAGGATCGTTTCTATTTCTTCTTCGGAAGGCGCGGTAAGTTTCTCTTCCGTATTACGGAACTCACGACCAAGGTCGATACCTTGGTATTTCTCGAGTTCTTTGTGGACATCGGACATATTCTGTTTGGCCATCTCACCCTTGGTATATCGGGCAATAACATGTCTTCTCCCGAGTACCGAGAGTTCTCTGTCGATGAAGGGCCCGTCAATACAACCGTCACAATAGACAAGATCGAGGAACCCCGCTCGTATGTAACCGGAGGCAAGCTGATTGAGAAGGCCTATCACCTGTCGCCGTCCGTATGCCACGCTTACTTCGTCCTCGAGCACGTCAAAGCTTGAACCCATGCTTCGATTCAGGCCGCCGATCACCGGCATGATTCTGCCCAAAAAGGGTCGCGGACCATCAAATTCGGTTTCTTCGAGCTTACCCTGGTCTATGCCTGCCGCATCAAGCATGCGCTGGACGTCACGGAATGTGATGACGTGATCTATCACCCCGGCTACCTCGTCCGCCACGCTCTCCCCCACCTGTGCAAGGCAGGGCGTAATATATATGGTCTTCCAATCATTCCCCTTGATGTGGCGCGCCACCTTGCCTATCGCAATCATTGGGGACACGATAGGCGCCAGATTGGGGATGAGCTGAGGTAGATATTTCTGGATGTAGAAGACAATAGCAGGGCAAAATGACGAGATGAGCGGGGAGCCGGTATTGCTGTCGAGTAGTCTTCTATAAGCCTGGCTTACGAGTTCCACGCCGAAGGCCCCCTCCCAGACTTCGGTAAACCCGAGCTTCTTCAATGCGGTAACGAATCGGCGCGGGCTCTCGGCATCAAAAGCGGCAGGAAAGGCAGGGTCAAGACAGGCGATCGTCTTAGCGCCCGAGGCGAGCACACTTCCCACCGTACCAAGGCCGCCATACAGGCTCATTGCGTGTTGAGGACAGCCTTTGATGCAACTCGCACACAGGATACACCGTTCAGGAATTACCTTGATCGTGTCTTTTTCAAGCTTTACGGCCTTCGAAGGGCAAAGCTGCACGCAGTACAGACAGAGACGGCATTTTCTACTGTCAATGGTGAGGCCCCGGTTGGTGTGTTCTTCGTGTTCTATAAGATCTTGTCCTGTGTTATTCATGGTGAACCCGGTGAAGATTCAATGATGAAATGGTATTGTGAGAATACCCCCTTTTAGACGAGGATAGAACCCCTGTCTCTGTTTTGTGATAATATGCACAAGGAAGCTCCATTTTGTCAAGTCAAAAAGAGTCTTTTTTACGTGGGGCCAGCGCGCTGCAACGCATCTTTCCGAACGGCCAAACAGAGTTGGTCGAAATCGTACAAATGAAGAGATCAAGCCCCGCGAACGTTGATGTGAAGTGAAGACCGAGGCAGTGACGAGCGCCTTTCGTCGCACTGAAAATTGTTACGAATGCTGAACCCATCGCGTGTGGATCGGGCCAAACCATGAAATCTGAGTACCATGCATACCGAGGACCACTTAAAGAGCGCACGCATCACCGAAAGGAGAACCTGAACAAACCGAAAGGCCTTGGCAACACCGGGTTATGCGTGTGAGAGATACGCCTCCAATGAGAATATGCCTCTCGGACATACGCATCCGTCCCGGGTTCTCTCAGGGCCATGGTGAAGCCGGCCGTGATTTGGATCGTGACGGGGTATCCTGCGACCTAAGTAAGCTATGCAGAAGCAATGAGTACGAAGAAGAAGGCCGCCATGAGGTACTGCCTGTGTGTTGTGTCCCCATGTTTTAAGCGAAAGCACATGCTCTCGGTCCTTTGATTCCTCGCAGGCTACGCCGACTCTTCTTTAGCTATGTAACTCTCTATTATTAGTGACGATAACGAGTGCCTAATTATTTCTTAATTGCGATATATCGCAACTACTGGCTCCCGATAAAAGGTCAAAGCTTCACTTCCTGCATCCTTTTGGAGAGCTTCACTTTTTCTTTGAGCATTTCGATGAGAACTCCCCGGATGATTGCACAAGCTTCCGTGATTTTGGGGTTCGAGATTGTGTAATAGATGGTAGTCCCTTGCCTCCTGGTCGATACGAGGTTTCTTTGTCTGAGTATAGCGAGATGCTGGGAGAGATTGGCCTTGCTAACGCCCGTGACCCTTACCATTTGGGCAACCGATACCTCCCCATCCTTTAAGAGGTTAAGTATTTGTAATCGTTTAGCATTGGCAAGAGCAGCACACATATCCGCCTGCATCTCGTAGACCCTTATGTCACCATCCCTCAACACGCCGTTTGCCCCTCACAATCCTATAATAGTTGCGAAACTTGGAAACTACTATACGGTCTTTTCTGCGCCATGTCAAGAGCAGAATACAAGTGTGTGGGAATATTCTTCGCCTGCCTGGTTCACAGCGAGCCTGCTCGTCCCGGGGAGGTCTTGCGTGTTACTCTACGCCTGTCGTCAAATATTCGTGCATGGACCTTGCCGCCTTTCGTCCCGCGCCCATGGCAAGGATGACGGTTGCCGCCCCGGTAACAATGTCGCCGCCCGCCCATATGCGGCTTCGGGTCGTCTTTCCGGTTTGCTCGTTGGCCACGAGCGTTCCGTGGCGCGTGGTGTCAAGGCCGGGTGTGGTGGAGGGAACGAGCGGGTTCGGGCTGTTCCCGATGGCGCAGACCACGGCATCCATTTCAATGCGGAAATTCGAGTTTGGCACCTCAACGGGCTTTCTTCTGCCTGACGCGTCGGGTTCGCCAAGCTCCATCTTGAGGCATTCGATCTCCTTGAGCCATCCGTTTTCGTCACCGATATATCTGACGGGCAGGGTAAGCATATTGAAAATCACGCCTTCTTCCTCGGCATTCTCACTTTCCTCAAGCCGTGCCGGGAGCTCTGCATGGGATCTGCGATAAATGATACGCACCTCATCGGCCCCCATCCTGAGTGCGGTTCGGGCCGAATCCATAGCTACATTTCCACCCCCTACCACGGCGACCTTCCTGTGCTTCTTGATAGGTGTTGAAGAGTGGGGGAATCGATACCCCTGCATGAGATTCATGCGGGTCAGGTACTCATTCGCCGAATAAACCCCGTTTAAGTTCTCACCGGGAATGTTCATGAACCAGGGCAGGCCCGCACCCGTCCCAATGAAGATCGCGTCGAATGCGTCGAGGAGTTCATCGATAGTCCGTGTCTTGCCCACCACGAAATCGGTAATGACATTTACCCCAAGACTTTTCACGTAGGCGACTTCTCGTGCCACTATGGCCTTGGGCAGACGAAATTCGGGAATACCGTACGTGAGAACGCCACCCGCTCTGTGAAGCGCCTCAAAGATGGTAACCTCGTGGCCCAAGAGAACCAGATCGCCGGCCACGGTGATCCCCGCCGGACCCGAGCCCACAATCGCCACCTTCTTTCCGCTCGATTTGGTTTTTGGTGGGACGTCCACCTGACCGCTGTGTGCCTCCCAATCGGCGAGAAATCTTTCCAACCGGCCGATAGCCACCTCAGCGCCCTTGTTTTTCAAAATGCACTGCGATTCGCACTGGGATTCCTGAGGGCAGACCCTTCCGCAGACAGCCGGCAGACAGTTTTTTTCTTTGAGTTTCTTGATGCCTGCGGAAAAATCATTTTGCACGATGCACGAAATGAAGCCAGGGATGTCTATCTCTACGGGACATCCGGTGACGCACCTCGGCTTCTTGCACTTTAAGCAACGGCTTGCCTCGCTGAGTGCCAATTCCGTGTTGTAACCTAGCGCCACCTCGCTAAAGTTGTGGCTCCTCATCTCTGGAGACTGTTTGGGCATGTCTCTTCGATTGAGGTCGATCTTGCTTTGTTTTTCGGGGGTTTTTTCTTCGTTCATGCCTGGCACTTCCCTTCTTTATGGGCCTTAGTGTGGGGCTCGCTATGTCTGAAAAAGAGTGTCTCTTCGCTCATGTACGCCTTACGTCTCGAGAGAAATTCCTTCCAATCCACCTTGTGGCCATCAAATTCCGGGCCGTCAACACAGGCGAATTTCATTTGACCGCCTACTGTAACCCGGCACACACCGCACATACCCGTCCCGTCGATCATGATGGGGTTTAAGTTCACGAGCGTGGGAATGCCGAGTTCCCTCGTGACCTCTGATGTGTGGGCCATGAGATAGGTGCAACCGTTCACAATGACTCGGTCGGGAGGCTGGGGCAGGGAGTGGATGATCTCCGTGAGCCTCGTAATATGTCCCTTCATGCCGAGACTCCCGTCTCTCGTTACGCTAAAGATCTTCTCAGAGAGACTGGCAAACCTCTTTGCCCAGTAAATGAGGTAAGAACTCCTGGCCTCGAGTACGGTAATCACCTGGTTTCCGGCGGCTTTCAATTCCTTCGCCACCGGATAGATGCTGCCGATGCCGTAGCATCCAGCGATCAAGAGAACCGTACCGAACCGGCCGATCTCAGTCGAATTTCCGAGCGGGCCGACGCACGTGGCGACCGCATCATCCTTTTCAAGCGACGCAAGCGCCCCGGTGGAAGCCCCTACCTCCATGAAAACGGTGGTAACGGTTCCCTGCTCTTTGTTCCAGTCCGCGACAGACAGGGGTATCCTTTCGCCTTCATCGTTTGCACGGATAATGACAAACTGGCCCGGCCTTACCTTTGACGAAATCTCCGGGGCCTCAATCACAAGGAGGTGCATGTTAGGAACTATCATGGTCCTTTCAATGACTCTATTCATGGCATCTCCTTTGCTCTATGACCCGCATGCCCGGGACAATATCCTGAAGATCGATCCCCCGGTACATCTGTTGCCACGGTTTGCGCGAAGTCCCCGGTCCCGCCCGACGTGTACCGCTCGCGCCCAGATCGGTCTGTCTTGCGCCGATTTTCCGAAATTCCAGTCTGCTTTTTCCATCGAAGAAACCCGCCATCTGTTTCTTTATTTCCGCCTGTATTGCAGAGAGCGATCGGAATTTTAAGGCATCCTTACTGATCTTTTCTGAAATCTTACTCATAATCCACCAGTCAGGCCTGGATTCTGCATACGGTTCCGTGGCCTTGCGCACCTGCAACACCCTTCCCTCCATGCTCACGACCGTGCCGGGCGTTTCGCTGAACAGGCTTGAAGGAAGGATTAAATCCGGCTTGCGTGAAGATGCGGGCGGCAACGCATTCTGGTAGATGAGGAATTCGCAGTGAGGCATATTTTCCAATTGTGCTTCTCCGATGACATAGCCAGCCTTTCGCGGCTTGCTCATATTCACAGACGCCAAAAGACCCTTCTTAAGCGTGAGGGTCGTCCCCCTGGAACCATTACGGAGCAGCTCTCCTCTGTTAATACCGGGGAAAGCCCCCATGGACAGAAGCCCGAGAAGGTTCGTATAAGGATGCGCGACGATCACATTCCAGCCGAAGTATTCCTTCATCTTCATGATCTTCTCAAAAAGCTCGCCACGCTTTCGTGAAAAGATCGCCTCTTCTCCCATGACAATCACCTTGTGGGACGACCTGCGGCCTTTTCCGTTGCCAGGCGTCTTGCCCATGAACTTATCCAGGACTGACGGCCATTTCGTAGCGTCGAAGCACAGGGCCTCCTCGGACAGCATATCGAGGTTGGATCCATAGCCATTGAGAGTTATAAGCGCTACCCCCCCTTTCGCGGCCTCTTTAATTCTGATGCCAAGCGGCGTAAAACCGTATGTTGCATCGAATCCGACCGCGACGATTGTGTCGGCTGAATCGATAACGTCGAAGGGACTTGCCGCCAACGTAAGGTTGAGAAATGGGACAAGGTCCTCCCCCAAATCAGAAATCACAGGGGAGAGAATCTCATCTGTACCGATCGCGCCTCTGGCCAGATGGCAGGCCATGAAGAGATCCTCATTGGTGAGCTGAGGTGAAACAACGAAAAGCATGTCCTCGGGTCTTGTTTCGGACAACTTCTGCGCCGCCAGGTCTAAAGCCTCATCCCAGGAGATGTCTTCATAACCCACCGGCGTCATACGTTGGGGGTGTGAGAGGCGTTCGGAGCTGCACACGTATTCGGGCACAGCGAAACGCCCTTTCACACAGAGAAGACCCCTGTCCAATGGCGAATCGTAATTGGGGAGTACGTCTATGGTCTCGTTATGCTTGATCTGAAGCATAAGCTCACAGCCCACGGGACAGTAAAGACAGGTTGTTTTGACCTCTGCGTCAGGCTTACCGTACCATTTACTCGTCTTTGTACTGAGCGCTCCTGTGGGGCAAACGGTCACGCAGGCCCCGCAGAATTCACAGCCGGCATCCAGATGGGAGCGGTCGAAGGCCGGGCCGATGGTCGTCGCCTTGCCTCGCTGTTTGAAGCTGAGCGTTCCGTTGAGACGCACCTCGCTACATACACGAACACAGCGCCCGCAGAGAATGCAGAGATTGTAATCTCTATCGTAGAACGGATCGAATTTCTCTACCGGAAAGTTGCGATAGTAAACAGGGTATGATGTGTCCGCAAGACCGATCCTTTCGGTAATGAGCTGAAGTTCACAGCGCTCGTCGTTTGGACAGTACCGGCAGCCTGTGGTTACCCCTACCTTCCTTATGGTGCCCTGGTATTGTTTGCACTCGCCCTGCTCGGTGCAGAACAGACAACTGGCCGGATGTTCGCTCAAGAGTAGTTTGAGCACCTCCTGGCGAAGTGTCCTGATCTCCCCGGTATCTGTCCTGATGACCATTCCGTCTTCCACCGGCGTAGTACAGGACGTAGGAAAGCCCCTCAAGCCATCCACCTCAACGACACAAAGCCTGCACGCACCATACGAGGGAAGGTGCTCGAGAGTACAGAGCGACGGTATGTAGATGCCATGCTCCTTGGCGGCCTGCAATATGGTGAGATGTGGTTTCACTTCAACTTTTCTGTTATCGATGGTAATGGATAGTCTCTTTTCTTTTGTCATGATCTCTTCTCCGCGGTCCGGATCACGATAGCATCGCCCGCAATGGCGTCGTAGCGACAAATTTCGTAACAGGAGCGACACTTTATACACTTTGTCGCATCAAGGTTGTGAGGTTCAGACCTTGGTCCGGTTATGGCCCCGGTAGGACAAACCCTCACGCAGGACTGACATCCCGTGCACTTCTCCTTTATGACGCGATACTCGATGAGGTCCTTACAGACAGTTGCCTTGCAGCGATGGTCCTTGACGTGCTCGAGATATTCGTTCCTGAAGTATCTCAGTGTGGTAAGAACCGGGTTGGGTGCGGTTTGGCCAAGACCACAGAGGGCACCCTTCTTGATCGTATCGCCTAAAGTCCGAAGTGCCAGCAGGTCCTCAGGATTTCCCTCGCCGTGGGTAATCCTGTCAAGGATTTCTACCATGTGCCTCGTGCCGACCCGGCAGGGCACGCACTTTCCGCACGACTCTTTTTGGGTAAAATCCAGGAAATATTTTGCCACATCCACGATACAGGTATCATCGTCCATGACGATGAGACCCCCCGAGCCCATGATAGAGCCTGCCGCAGCGAGCGATTCATAATCCACGGGAAGATCGAGAAACTCTTCGGACAGACAGCCTCCGGAGGGTCCGCCCGTCTGGATCGCCTTAAAGTTTTTTTGCACGCCCCCCCCGATGTCGAAGATGATTTCTCTCAAGGTTGTACCGAGTTGGACCTCGATCAAGCCGGGACGCCTCGTCTTACCTACGAGAGAAAAGGTCTTTGTGCCCCGATTGCCTTCTTTTCCGAATTTGGTATACCATTCCGCTCCATTGCGCACGATATTGGGAAGGGTTCCCATTGTTTCTACGTTGTTGATAATCGTGGGCATTCCAAAAAGTCCCGATATGGCTGGAAAGGGTGGCCGGGATTTGGGCATGCCCCTCTTGCCTTCTATGGAACCGATAAGGGCGGTCTCCTCACCACAGACAAATGCGCCTGCCCCCTCCTTGATTTTGATATCAAAATTGAAACCTGAGCCGAGTATATTCTTACCGATGAGTCCGCACTCCTTCATCTGTTGAATCGCCCTCTTCAGGCGCTCTATGGCGAGCGGATATTCGGCCCTTATGTAGATAATGCCTTTGCTTGCGCCTATGGCATATCCCGCGATGAGCATGCCTTCGAGCACCGCATGGGGATCGGATTCTATAAGTGATCTGTTCATGAAGGCGCCGGGGTCCCCTTCATCGGCGTTGCAAATAAGGTATTTCTGATCGCCCGGGGCGTTTCTACAGACCATCCATTTCTTGTACGTGGGGAAGCCCGCGCCCCCGCGCCCCCTGAGTCCTGCCTGCCGCACAACCCCTATGACCTCATCCGGCGACATGGCGAGGGCCTTGACGAGGCCCCGGTATCCGTCTACGGCGAGGTACTGGTCTATATCTTCCGGGTCGATGAGACCACAGTTGCGTAGCGCAATCCTCACCTGAGGTTTCAACATGGGGAGCTCATAAAACTGCGGGATGCCGTCAAAATCCTTGGCGCCGAAATGGCCGAGGGCAAGCTTTGCATGGGGCGTACCGTCGATCAAGTGTGATTTCAGAATCATGGAAAGTGTTCTGGCGTTTACGTTGTTGTAACTCACTCTCGGTTGCCCCGGCATCTTAATGTCCACAAGCGGTTCGAGGTAACAGGGTCCGATGCACCCGACCTCGACCACCCTCGCCTTCACGTTCTCCTCTTTTATGAAGTTGTCGATCTCCGTGAGGAGCTCCAGTGCCCCTGCCGCCCTGCCACAGGACGCTGCGCCCACGAAGATAATGGGTTCTTTATTATTCTCAACCGATTCCCACTTCTTCTTCGCCGATTCGATTCTGCTCTCTAATTTATTCATATTTTTTTAAGAGCTCCGTTAGTTTATTTACCGACATCCTGCTGTATATATCGCGATCAATCTGTACGACGGGAGAGAGGGCGCAACATCCGAGACAGGCAACCCGTTCCAGGTCATAGCGTTTATCTTCGGTGGTCTCCCCGCAGGTGATGCCGAGGTCGCGCTCAACCATTTCGAGCAGGGTGGCGCCCCCCTTTACATGACAGGCTGTGCCGAGACACACTTTGACCGAGTGACGTCCCGGCTCGGTAAATCGGAATTGGGCGTAGAAAGACGAGACGCCGAATATCTGGTTTTCCGAGATCTTCAAATGGCGGGATATCTTTGATATTGATTCCGGACCAACGTAGCCGATTGCTTTTTGGACGTCCTGCAGGATAGGGATCAATTCATCGGAAGTCCGTCCATGTTTCTTGAGAATCGTTTCAATCGCATCAGGCATAGATTTCCCCTCTATGCCACGTACCTGTGGCGTTACCGAAAAACAGACGCGCTACGTTGAATGCGAGTTCGCAGACGAGGTTCCATCAATGAATAGCAGTGAGGAAGAGTGTGTGTTGCACCGACGCTTTCCATAACAACCCCTGCGTATCAGATTATTAGTAAGTTAAGGTTTCTGTCAAGTGAAATCTGCGAAGCCCCGTAAAATGGCGCCTCTCAGTGTTTGTGGGCATCTCAAGAATGCGTATGAAATATTAAGTGCCCGCCCTGATGGTGAGGATATCACCGTCTTTGACCACATAGGTCTTGCCTTCAAGCCTCCATACGCCGGCCTTCTTGCATTCCGCCATTGAGCCATGCCTGATAAAATCATCGTAGGACATGGTTTCAGCGCGAATAAATTTTGCAGCGAGATCGCCGTGTATGGCCCCGGCGGCATCCTGGGCGTTACTTCCTTGCCTCACGGGCCAGGCGCGACACTCGTCTTCTCCTACGGTGAGGAATGAGATGAGCCCCAGGGTCTCATAGGCAAGCCGTATGATGCGGCCGCGTATCGATTCGGCAATGGCATACTCCTCCATAAAGACCGTCCGTTCGGCGTTATCCATTGCAGCGAGTTCGCTTTCAAGCTTGGCCGAGGCCCATATCACGGGAGATTCGGGAAAGCGTAAGGCGAGATGTTCCGCGATCTTTTTGGCCTGGTCCACCGCATGCTCCGATGCGTTCACAAAGATCATGAGGGGCTTGAGGGAAAGAAACTGATAACCCCGAAGTGTCCGTAATTCCTGCGGGTTGAGCGCGAGGCTAAACAGGGGCATCTCTTCGTTGAGGTGGGTAAGACAGCGCGCGAGGAGAGATTCTTCCTGCGCCTGGCCCGTATCACCCTTCTTCCCCTGCTTGCGCATCCTTTCGAGGCGGGTCTCAATCTGCGCCATATCAGAAAGAATAAATTCCCCTTTCATTGCATGAACATCAGCTGCCGCTTGCTCAGGGGTTTTCTCGTCGAAGCAGCCCACGGTGAGAATGAAGGCATCGCTTGAGCGCATCTGTTGGAGCGTTTTGGGGTTTATCGCCTTATCCGGTGCGTCACCCTGGCTGATGGCTACCGAATCGGTGACTTCTACCCTGGCATAGACGGTTTTTTTCGGTTTAAAGACAGTGCTCAGCATATCGAGGCGCTCGTCAGCTACATCGATGGCCGTGACGGCCGTCTTATCGGAAAACCCGGCCTCGCACTGCGCTCCGCTTAGGGCCTGAAAAAGCGTTGTTTTACCGGACAGGGCATGACCGATGATAGAAATATACATTTCCACTCCTCAAGGACAACCAGATACGTTTTTGGTCAGTATGTATCAGCTTTTGGTGTGATTGTACTGATCCAGACGAAATTTAAGTCACCTTGTGACTCAAAGGATATTATACCCAAAATTCCCGAAAAGTAAATATGCCATGGGTATCCCGGTTAAAGGGCGGAAAGGCCTATTCGAGCCCCGGCATTGGGATGAAAAGCGGCAGGCGTTGCGCTTCCCTGTTTCGCTGCTCAGAGAAAGCGCCTCTTCAGTTCTTTGACCAGGGCTATGTTTTCGAGATGGCCCGTCTGTTTTGCCCTGATTTTGCCGAGTACTGGCCTGTTGAGGAGATAGATGTCACCGATGAGATCGAGGATCTTGTGGCGCACGAACTCATCCTGAAACCTGAGTTTTGTGTTGATGACGCCGTTGTCGTTTAAGAGAATCACATTGAGGATAGCGTTGTCAACCCTGCCTCCCGAACCCAGGCCTTTCTTAGCGAGCTGCTCAAAATCCTTGATAAAGCTGAATGTTCGTGCAGGCGCAATGTCGTTCACGTAGGATTGCCTGTTACCCGAGAAGCGATACGTCTGCCTGCCGATGGGTGCGGCCTGTTCCAGTTCGTATTCTACCTCGAAAGTCTCCGAGGGCTCGATGGAAAGAAGCTTGCCCTGGGCAAGATTTGTCAGCTCTATTCGTTCCGTGATCCTCAAAGGCTCTATGCCTTCATCCTGCTCCACCACACCGGACTCTTCGATCTTGTTGCAGATTTCGATGGCCGAGCCGTCGAAGTTCGGTATCTCCTCACTTACCTTTACGAGAAGGTTGGTGATGCCGCACATATGACACGCTGAAAGCAGATGTTCGATGGTCCGGACTGCGCAGTTCTTGCCTTTTACCGAAGAGTTGTTGCCTACGGAAAAGGCGTAATCGATGTAGGCCGGCACGCGCTCCCCGTCGGGGATGTGCTCGAAGACAATGCCGGTGTTCTCCGGCACGGGAAGCAGAATCATGCCCGTCTTGACTCCGGAGAAGAGTCCCACACCGTAGACGACAATGCTTTTTCCGATTGTTCTCTGTTTGAGTTGTCTCAATCCTTTCGAACTTTTCAGTTTGAAATCTTCCGTTTTGCCTTTGGATTTATACTCCGTGCCGAGGCCCCTTAAGACCACCTCCAACACTTTGTCTATAGAGAGCGGTTTCTCAAGAAAATCAAAGGCCCCCATCTTCACGGCCTCTACTGCCGTGGATATGGTTCCATGTCCCGATATGACGATGACGATAGCATCCTTGTCCTGTTCTTTTATCTTTTTCAAAACCTGAATGCCATCGAGCTCGGGCATCCATACGTCGAGAAGGACGATGTCCGGCTTTTCGCGCTCAAAGAAGGCGAGCCCTTCCTCCCCATCTACCGCCTTGAGAACCGAGAACCCCTCATCCTGAAGAATGGACGAGAGCGTATCAAGGATGTCTTTTTCATCATCGATGATCAATACCTTGTGCATGGTGCAATATTCTATACGAATTGGCCACCGGTTACAACATGTTCAGGCAAAGCAGAGCCTTTGTCGTTACCCTGTTTAATGTGGCCTTGACCCACGGCTTAACCCAAAGCCCTGCGGCATCCCTCACGCAATCGTGCGGGGGCGAAAAGGTGGAGCGCATGGTGCGCGAAAGCTATGCCGCTTGTTTACCTTGACAAAAAAATCAACTTTTTTTATCGTATTACTGTTATTTTTTTTACTTTTGCCGATAATTATCTCAGATGCTTACTAAGGGTCTATATGGATGAGTTCTTTTCTCAAAATGACCTCGACGCCCTGTTCGGCGATATCGTAGCGGGAACACAGCAATTGGAGGGGGCTGAAGAGAAGAGTGCCGTCGAATGCGCGGAGGGAAGCGAGAACCTCTCGCAGGACCAAATAGACGAACTCTTAAAGATGTACAGGAGTTAGCCGGGACGCTTAAGTCGCCCCGTCTACCTGTGGCATGGATTTGTGACAAAAACCGGCGGATATAGACAGGAGCATCGCGATGCCCGCAGAGCCGCGAGCGCCTCTTCGATCCCTCTCGGGATGACTGGCAAACCGCGTCTTACACTTGGGGATTAGCGCCGTCTCTTGCCCGAAAAGCTTCTGACAGTCCTCTTCTTGAATGTGCGACGATTACGAAAACGTTCCTCTGTTGTTGCTATGAATTCCTCCAGAGAATCCTGGGGATAATTTTCCTGATATTCTTTGCCATTTTGCTCCATGGTTATTTTGAGCAGGGCGGCGGCGATGTCGAGCGAGGTGTAGTCCTCGGTTAAGAGGGGCTCAATAAGCTGTCCCATCTGTTCAAGGCCGCCCTTATCGATGACGGCTTTTATTTTGTCGAGAAGTGCCGTTATTCTCAAGGCCTCAACGTCGTCAAGGGTGGGTATCGGTCTGCGTGCTATCTTGGTGGCCGCGAACGCCTCGATCTCACGGAGTTTGTAAATCTCCATTCCTACCACAAAGGTGAAGGCCTTGCCATTCTTGCCGGCCCGGGCGGTCCTGCCGATCCGATGAACATAATACTCTTCATCCTGCGGGATGTCGTAATTAAAGACCGCTTCAATATCCTCCACGTCAATACCCCTCGCCGCCACATCGGTCGCTACGAGAATCTCCGCGGAATTTTTCTTGAATTTGTCCATGGCGTGCATGCGTTCCGGTTGTGTCATGTCTCCGTGCAAACCCGATGCGGGATATCCCCTGGCTTCGAGATGCATGACCACGTCATCAACCCTTCTCTTCATGTTGCAGAACACGAGTGACGATTTGAAACCGTACATATCGATAAGACGACACAGAACATCGAGTTTCATACCTTCTCGCACCTCGAGATAGTACTGTTCAACAAGGGGTACGGTTAACTGCTTGTGCACAACTTTTACATATTCGGGTTCTTTCTGATACCGTTTGGTGAGATCGAGGATAGGCTTGGGCATAGTGGCGGAAAAAAGCAGTGTTTGCCGCTCTCTTGGGGTTCTTCGGAGGATAGTCTCTACATCGTCGATAAAACCCATGTTGAGCATCTCGTCTGCTTCATCAAGCACAACCATCTTTACGTTTTCGAGCTTAAGGGTACCCCGGTTGATATGGTCGATGGTGCGTCCGGGCGTACCGATGATCACATGCACGCCGTTCTTTAAGATTTTGAGCTGCCGTTCTATGGGCTGCCCTCCGTACACAGGCAGAATGACTACCTCATCCTTGTACCTGAGAAGTCTTTGCAACTCTTCTGCCACCTGTATGGCGAGCTCCCTCGTGGGACAGAGGATGATAGCCTGTGTTTTCCTGATTTTCGGATGAATTGATTCGAGAAGTGGGATGCCGAAGGCAAGGGTCTTGCCCGTGCCCGTCTGCGCCTGGCCGATGATATCCTTCCCCTCGAGTACGAGTGGGATCGATCGCGCCTGAATGGGGGTCATCTCCTCAAATTCCATTGCCTGAATGGCCCTGCGGAGTTCCTTTGATAATGTAAGGTCTTCAAATCTCTCTTGTGCCATGATCATTCCTTTTGCGTTTTAAATTGTAGCCGTGAATCAATCTATGAGCGACCCAATCGATTGGGCGGACGAAAAAGACTGTTCAATTGACTGCACAACGCACTATTATATCACATGATGCGCACGTATAGCAAAGGCGGCCCGATCAGGTGGCTGTGAGAATGTCTGCTCACCTCCTGTGGGGTGGATAAGCCGCGAGCCCGTATCGCGACAGGACGACTACGACACGGGAAGCGAGGATGCCTTATATTGTAGATTGAATATGCTGAAAAACATGGGAAAGATGAGGATGACGCAATGGTGAGCGAGAACGCCGAAAAAGTGTTGAGGATGGCGAAGGAGCAAACCCAACTCAAGGCGGCGTCCATGGAAGAGCTTCGGCGGAATCTCGAGGCGTTTTATGCGCGCTTTCGCTCAGAACAGATGTGCACGATGGAGCCCGTTCGGATTGGCCACATACCTGCCTTCTGGATTTTTACTGCTCAAGCGCCCATGGATCGAGTGGTGCTCTTCTTTCACGGAGGGGGTTTCACGGTAGGATCAACCAAAGATCATCTGGAGCTCTGCGAAAGGATCGCTTACACCTCAAGATGCCGCGTATTAAGCGTCGATTACCGCCTTGCCCCCGAACACATCTTTCCCGCAGCCCTTGATGATTGTGTTAAGTCCTACCTCTGGCTCATCAACGGAGGAATAAGCCCGCGGCTTATTGTACCCGTGGGTTTGTCGGCCGGAGGAAATCTCGTGTTAACCATGCTGTTCAGGCTGCGTGAAAATTCTCTTCCTCTTCCCAAAGCGGCGGTTTTACTCTCGCCTGCCGTTGACCTTGCCTTAAGCCGCCCATCCGTGGAATCAAATACCCTGAGCGACTGGCTTGGGAAAGACAACCTTGAGATGGCGAGACGGGCCTATCTGAGAGGCCACGATCCTAAAGACCCGATGGTTTCGCCAATCTACGGGAGCCTAACGGGTCTTTCTCCCCTCTTGATCCAGGTGGGCACCCATGAAATTCTCTTTGATGACGTGAAGGAGTTTGCGAAGAACGCAAAAGAGGCTGGGCTTGATGTTACCTTTGAGGCCTGGGAGAACATGTTCCATTGCTGGCAGGCCTTCTCAGCGCTTCTTGTCGAGGGCAGACAGGCGATCGACAGCATAGGGGTCTACATGAGAAAAGCCTTTGAGACCCGATGACTAAAAAGCGTTGTGGAGTGTGCATGGCCGGGGCCGGCTTCACCACGTCCCGGACTCGTGAAGCCTGAACAGGATTTCTCGTACGGTCTTCTCGACCACGTGCGCGGAAAGTCCGCTCGCCTCCGATCTCAATACGAGATTGTCTCCTCGCGGATGCCAGATCGCCGGATCAAAACCGCTAAATATGGTGACGGTGAAAAGACCTGATGCGCCGGCGAGGTGCGCCATACCCGAATCATTCGATACAAAGATGCCTCCCTGTGCGAAAAAACGCTGTATCTCTTTTAAGTCTTGAAGAAAAACCTTGCGGCCCGCATTGAGCTTTAGATCGATAGATTCAAGCACGGTCACGTCAACACCTTCTGCCTCTAACAACGCATAGAGCGCGAGGAAATTTCCGGGATTCCATTTTTCCTTGGTAAAACCCTTTTCCGGATAAAGGATAACCCTTGATGAGATGCTCGGGACAGGCTTTTTCTTCAAAGGCTCGATACCGTACGAGCGAAGCTGAGTCAGCTCATAATCCTCGATATGCATCTTTTGCCCGTTCGTCTCGATCATACGGGCACCGAAGGCTCCTTCGGGATACATATCTATGAACATGATCTCTTCTTCCGAGTGGCCCTGCCACCTGCTTCTCAACCTCGTTTCGCGATCCTTTCCGATAAAGATCACCTTTGCCCACCCCGGGCCGGTCAGCTTCTCCGAAAACAGATAGAGCCATTTTCTCGACTCAATGGACTCAACGCTCGCGAAGTATTCACTGAAAAGCTCAAGAAATCGTCTGTTGCCGAGGCCAACGAGCCTGTTGCCGAAATGCTTGCGCAGAGAATTAAAGATCGATTCGGACAGGCAGACGTCGCCTAAGCCGCCCAGGTGGATAAGAAGAATTTTGTTATCACTCAATGGCTTTGACCGGAAAGGATATGCTTTATTACATCTATCATTATCCTTTTTGCGTCATTCACGACAGGCAAAAGGATCGGCCAACATTTTAACCAAAAGAGAAAAGAGTATAAAGGGAAATCTTGGTAATATTATACTTGACATCCCCACCTGCATGTGCTACACTTAAGAATAGAAAGGAGATAGCACAATGAACCAATCAATAATATCAGCCGAACGCTTTCACAATGAGGAAGAAGCCTACAAGTTTGTTGAATCGAAGCTCTGGCCTAATGGCCCCGTGTGTCCTCATTGCGGTACGATTGGGAGAAGCGGCAAGCTCAATGGGAAAACTTATAGAATCGGTCTTTACAAGTGCTATGCCTGCCGCAAGCCGTTCACGGTGAAGATCGGGACTATTTTTGAAGATAGCCACATTCCATTAAGATATTGGTTACAGGCTATGTATTTCATGTGTACTTCAAAGAAAGGGATTAGCGCGAACCAATTGAGCCGCACTCTTGGCGTTACGCTTAAAACAGCTTGGTTTATGACCCACAGAATCAGATATGCAATGGAACAGCATCCAGAAGGCCCGTTCTATGGCCCCGTTGAAATGGATGAAACTTATGTCGGCGGTAAATTCCGTACAGGCTCACACGCAGTTAAGCCAGGGAAACGTCCGAAAGACAGGCTATCTCCATTCGATAATAAGGCGGCTGTTGTCTCTGTGTTACAGCGTGGCGGCTCTGTTCGTTCTTTCCACGTGCAACGAGTCACAGCAAAGAACTTGAAGCCTATCGTTGAAGAAATGGTTGCTGAGAACGCTCATCTGATAACCGATGAATCTACGGTATTGGAGAGCGTAGGCGCAAATCGAAAACACTCACAAGTGAACCATAGCGAGTATGAGTATGTTCGCATAGAAGGCGATGAAAAGATCACCACAAACAGCATCGAGGGCTATTTCAGCATCTTGAAGCGTGGCATCAACGGCGTGTATCATCATTGCGGCAAACAACATCTTCACAGATACCTTGCGGAGTTCGATTTCAGATACAATAACAGGGTAAAGTTGGGCGTTGATGATGAGCAAAGAGCAGACAAGGCATTGTTGGGCGTAGTCGGCAAGCGTCTCACCTATACGACGCCTGCTTGAAGATAAGGGGATTTATGAAGAAGAAAAAAGAAAAGCCGAAAAAGAAAAACGTAGAGATAAGAAACGAAGAAGAATCTATGCGCTTCATAGAAAAAGCAAAAGAGCTACACACAAAAGGCACAGACGAAAGGTTTGAGCAAGCCTGTGCCATTATTATGAAAAAAAAACATCCTCAATGAATTTCGTCAATACCATAGTTCCGATGTATTGATAAGAAATTTATACCTGTTGGGAGCGTTATCTTTTAATCTATTCTTCAATAACCACTCATTATATAAATCGTTAGATACTTCCGCGCTGTCACATTCATTTTTCCAGTTTTCAATGAATTTTCTATCCATTAAATCACACTTATATCTTCCTGTATCGAACAACGCTTGAATAGATTTTCGTAAATCACGCTTACCCGTACAGTACTCATCGTAATATTTCATTATCTCTCTGCTATACAGGTCTGCTGCTTGTATTTCAACCCTGTCCTCATCTGTAGCAAACGTCACAGAATCAATGCACTTAGCATATTGATCTTGCCATTCCGGCAAACTTATTAACCATTGGTACAGAGCAGCGGTTCCAGGATTTGTTTTTGTGTTTATATCAAAAGTGAAGGAAATTTTTTCTTGTGGCGTTAACCGAGATGCAATCCTAACAAAATGGCCGATAACAAAATGGAAACAAAGATATGGAATATCGTCCGCACGTTCGGGGAAATAACTTCTAAAACTTTCTATATCTATGGCGGTACCGTAACCAACCAATTTAGTTTCCGCAAGCATGTTGGTCAGATCACAGTAAAGCTGTTTATTTTCTTCGTGGGTATTGTTCTGGTATTTATTAAGATCAGAGTCACAATCGGAAGCATGAAAGGCGATGCCCTTTATGCGTTTATTCCAAGAAATTGCTAAATTGTCCCATTCTTCTTGCGTTCCAACAATAACCGATACAGCGTAAAATCTGTTCATTTTTTGGTCGTGACTTTCATCTCCAAAAGCATAAAGCATTATTACTATCCTATTTTTTCTTGCATCTCGTATTTCCTCAATAGTTGGCACTTTATATAAAGGTTGTTCATTATTATCCAAATTCTATCCCCCTCCCTTGGGGATGTCAAGTATTATATTACCGAAATCTTTCACCTTTTCGGCTTGCGGGCATGCGCCAGTCTGTGGTAGATTCGGCTCATGAAAGCGGTCAAGCCAAAGGCGCTCAAACGGGGCGATAAAATCTGTATCGTCTCTCCCGCCTCGCCGACACTCACAGAGTCTTGCTACGAGCGGGGAAGCCTCGCGCTAAAGAGCATGGGTTTTAATGTGACCGCGGGCAGATACGTTCACAACAAACATCTGCTTTTTGCCGGTGAGGCGCAAAAGCGCGCCGATGATATCAACGCGGCATTTCAAGATAAATCGGTCAAGGCGATTTTTTGCAGTCGCGGCGGCACAGGTACGTCACAGATACTTCCCTACATCGATTTCTCGATAGTCAGGGATAATCCGAAAATATTTGTAGGCTACAGCGATATTACGGCCATCGAGATCGCCATCTTCAACCAAACCGGGCTCGTAACGTTTTACGGTCCCATGGTCTCTACAGATTTCGGCAAAGACCTAAGCCCTTACACCAGAAACAACTTCCTTAATGCGATCACTGAGACCGAAAAACCGTTAGAGCTCACAAATCCGGTGAACAGAGAGATCCTCACCGTTTGCGCGGGTAAAGCTGAAGGCCTGCTTGCAGGAGGATGCCTCTCCATCGCCGCGGCAACGCTTGGCACCGCGTACGAACTGGACACCAGGGATAAGATCCTCTTCTTCGAGGATGTGGATGAAAAACCGCATCGTATAGACAGGTATCTTATGCAACTCATACTTGCGGGCAAACTACAACAAGCCAAAGGTATAATATTCGGGACGTTTACGAGGTGCAGCTACTTGAAACGCGACGCCTACCAAAAATACGGCGTCACCCTCATGGATATCATCAAAGACCGCATAACGTCTCTCAATATTCCCTGCATTTTCGGTCTCGCATTCGGCCATGTGACAAAGAAACTGACCATCCCTGTGGGCGCCCGCGCTGTACTTGATGCGACAGAAGGCAGGGTAATCATTAAGCCGGCCGTTCAATGAGCCTTACGTGTGTGCCGCCCTCAAGGCCTCCATGAACGCGCGACCAATCAGGCAAAGCCCATGAAAGACGGCCGCAACGAGCGCACAATCGACGTAAATCCAGAATTCCGTCGGGCACTTCATATCATGGAGAACACGACCCAACACGCCTTCATCACGGGAAAGGCGGGTACGGGTAAATCCACGCTTCTCGACCATTTCCGGCGCACGACCGCAAAGGAGGTGGCAGTTCTTGCCCCCACCGGCGTTGCGGCCCTGAACATCGAAGGTCACACCATACACTCCTTCTTCAATTTCAAGCCGAATGTTACCCCGGAAAAGATAAAAAAAGTGAGCGGCGCAGACGGCCATCTTTACAGGCAATTCGATACCATCATCATCGATGAGATCTCCATGGTCAGAGCCGACCTCATCGATTGCATCGAGAAATTTCTCCGCTTGAACGGCCCCTCACGGGGCGCATGCTTCGGCGGCATCCAAATGGTTTTTATAGGCGATCTGTATCAGCTTCCGCCGGTGGTTACCGCGGGGGAAAGGGAGATATTCAGCCACCGCTACGAGTCGCCCTATTTCTTTTCCGCCCAGGTCTTCACAGAGCCAGGCTTCGACATGGAGTTCATCGAGCTGGAAAAAGTATATCGGCAGACAGACCCGGATTTCATAGCGCTCCTCAATGCCATCCGCAACAGGACCTGTACAGGGCAAGATATAGAAAGATTAAACGAGCGCTGCCTGCCCGATTACACGGCGCCCGATGACCGGTTCTCTATCACCCTTACGAGCACCAACGACCTCGCCGTGCAGGAAAATTTTGAAAAACTGAATGAATTGCCGGGTCAGATCATGGAGTTTGGCGGCGCCTTGACCGGGGCCTTTGACAAATCGTCACTTCCTGCCGAAGAGAGCTTGAAGTTGAAAGTGGGCGCGCAGATCATGCTCGTCAATAACGATAAATTCGGTCGGTGGGTGAACGGCAGCCTCGGCATGGTCCTCGGCATAGGAGAGGATGAAGAGGAAGACAGGGCAGTCCTCGTGGAGCTCGAACACGGTGGAACCGTACCGGTCATACCTCATACCTGGGAGATCTTTGAGTATCTCTATGACAGATCGACAAAACGGATCGCCACGCGCAAAGCTGGTTCCTTCACTCAATATCCGATCCGCCTGGCCTGGGCCGTAACCATCCACAAGAGTCAGGGAAAGACCTTCGACAGTGTTATCATCGACACGGGCCGGGGCGCCTTCGCCCACGGGCAGGTGTATGTGGCGCTCAGCCGCTGCGTCAGTTTTGAAGGCATCGTGCTCAAGAGAACGATCACCAAGGCGCAGATCCGCATGGACTGGCGGGTGGTCAGATTCTTGACGAGTCTCAAGTACCGAAAGGCGGAGGAGGCCGCAGGCGTTGATGAGAAGCGAAGCATTATTGAGGACGCCATACGGCGGGGCATGGATCTGGAAGTCACCTACCTGAAACCGGACGATACAAAGTCCACGCGAACGGTGCGGCCTATCGCTCTCGAAAAGATGCATTACAAAGGCAAGGCCTTTGAGGGACTTCGCGCCTACTGCCGCCTTCGCATGAGCGAGAGAACCTTCCGCATCGAACGCATCCTCGAGCTCTCTTACAGTACCGGGGACTTTGCATAGGAGATCTCACACGGGAATCGTGATAGGCAAAGACATGCGTAGTGCCATGATTGCCTCATCGGCATATTAAACCGTCCCCTATCCGGGCGCCCTCCAAAAGAAGTACCCTTCCACAGTGCTCAGGGTATGCAAGACGTATATCAGCGATCAAGCTGACAGGAAGATGGCAGTGCGATTCCTCTCGCTTTAATCCCGCTTTACATGGGCGTTGTCGGAAGAAACAACGCAAAGGCCGCACCCGTGGGATCGAGCATCATACTGAAATAACCTACCTCGGGGATTTCAGTGACCTCCGCGAGGATCGTGGCGCCGAGCCCCCTCGCCTTTTCGGTCGATTTAGCGATGTCATCGACCAGCACATAGGGCACCCATTGAGGCAGCGCATCCGGCATGGGGCTCTTCATAATGCCCCCCCGTACCCTCCCCTACCTTGATTACGGTATAGTCCATCTCCGGTACATCCTCGAGCGTCCAGTTAAACAACGCACCGTAGAACTCTTTTGCCTTTGCAGCATCCTGCGTATGCAGCTCCACGTGAACAAAGGGATTCCCCATATTCTCCTCCTTACATATAAGGTAGTTTCGCGCCTCGCCTCCGTCAAGCCATTAATGTTAACCCGCATCTTATGCAGCTTCCATCCTGTGATCGTATTCGAAGCTGAATATTAAGGACGCAAGAAAGGGCATCCCGATACGCCCAAATATCGAGAATGGGCAAACGGAATGCTCGGAACACTTCAAATAGATCTTGATTCAAGAAGACGATGGGAAACTGCAAAGGAAGCTTACCTTCTCAAGAGAGGCCAGTTGATTCGTGAAGACCACAAGCGGAATAGAGAGCCGCGGTGGTAGGCAATAAACGGCGGCGCAGATGAGATTCCCGAACGAGCCTTTGGCCGCCACAAAAAAGCAATTGGTATCATTTACAATGTGCATTCACCGAACTGCATACACCCCTTGAACGCCGAGTAGCGCGTCCTGATCTCTTCGTACTCCAGCTTTTTGATCCGGTTGATACTGAAGTCCTCTACGTTGAAAGATGCCATGACCGTGCCCATAACGATGGCCTGTTTGATCGTCTCAAACCCCGCATCGCCCACATTGGCGAGATATCCCATGAATCCACCTGCGAAGGTATCGCCGGCTCCCGTAGGGTCAAAGACACTCTCCAGCGGGAAAGCAGGCGCGAGAAAAACTTCCTCTTCGTTCATCATGAAGACCCCGTATTCCCCTCGCTTAACCACCACACAGGTTGGCCCGCGGGCAATCAGCTTGCGGGCCCCCCTGACCAGATTGTACTCTTTTGAAATCTCTCTCAGTTCAGCCTCGTTGATGATGACCATGTGCACCTTTTCTATGACGTCCATGAGGCGATCGAACTTGTTCTCGATCCAGAAATTCATCGTATCGAGGACGATGGCTGTGGGTGCTTTCACCTGACTGATCACGTGAGCTTGCAATTCCGGATCGATATTGGCGAGGAAAAGAAACTCTGCCTCACGAAAGTCCTCAGGCACTCTGGGTTTGAAGTTCTCAATAACGTTCAGTTCGGTCTTGAGCGTGATGGCCTGGTTGAGATCGAAATTGTATTTCCCGTGCCATCTGAATGTCTTGCCCTTGCGGTCAACTTCGAGACCAGCCATGTCCACGTTACGCTCTTTCAGAAAGGCGATATCATCGAGCTGAAAATCTCGCCCTACCGTGGCGACGATGCCCACATCAGTGAAGAAACTTGCCGCATTGGTGAAGTGGAGTGCAGAGCCTCCAAGCACGTTCTCCACTTTGCCAAAGGGTGTTTCAATGGAGTCATAGGCCACGGTACCTGCCACGAGGAGCTTGATCATGTGCCCATCTCCCAGGATGTGAGGTATTTTTTCTGTTCGCTTGTCAGCCTGTCGATAGTAACGCCGGACGCCGCAAGTTTGAGCATTGCTACTCTCTGGTCAATCTCCTTGGGTACGGAATAGACCTTTTTCTCCAGCTTCTTCGCGTTCTTCCACATGTATTCGGAGCAGAGTGACTGGTTGGCAAAACTCATATCCATGACATCCGAGGGGTGGCCTTCGGCGGCAGCGAGATTGACAAGGCGTCCTTCGCCGAGGAGAAATATTTTCTTTCCGTCTGTGAGCGTGTATTCATCGATGAACTCTCTGAATCTCCTCTTCGACTTCTTCATCTTCTCTAACGCGTCGATATCTATCTCCACGTTGAAGTGGCCCGAATTGGCCACAATTGCGCCGTCTTTCATCTTTTTAAAGTGTTCTTTCCTGATAACGTGGATGTCACCGGTGGTTGTGACAAAAATATCCCCGAGCCTCGCTGCCTTGTCCATCTCCATGACCTCAAAACCATCCATGTGTGCTTCAAGCGCGCGAAGCGGATCGACCTCTGTGACGATGACGTGGGCGCCAAGCCCTTTGGCCCGCATAGATACTCCCTTGCCGCACCAGCCGTAGCCGGCAAGAACGAATGTGGCCCCGGCAAAGAGGATGTTTGTCGCCCTCAAGATGCCGTCGATCGTGCTCTGGCCTGTTCCATAGCGGTTGTCGAACATGTGTTTGGTCTGCGCATCGTTCACGGCCACCACGGGGAAGCGCAGGATATTTTCTTTCTCCATACTTTTCAGGCGGATCACACCGGTTGTTGTCTCCTCCATGGAGCCCGCAACACCCTCCACCAGAGATTTTTTCGACTTGGCATCGAGTTTCTTGACCCAATTCCTGATGGCGTCATGAAGCGCGTCATATTTTTCGAGGGCTATCATATGGAGCGCACCGACCAGGTCGGCCCCATCGTCCATGGTAATGTTGGGCATGAAAGCGAGCGCTTTCGTAATATGTTCGTAGTACTGCCTCTCATTTTCACCTTTTATTGAATAGGTTGGAATCTTGAAGTGCTTCACGATGGCCGCTGCCACGTCGTCCTGAGTGGACAGTGGGTTGGACGCGCAGACCGCCACGCTGGCCCCGCCCTGTTTCAGCGTTTTCACGAGGTTTGCCGTTTCCGTGGTCACGTGAAGACAACAGGAAATCCTCGCGCCTTTCAGCGGCTTTTCTTTCTTGAATCGTTCCTCAATCTTTTTCAATACAGGCATCCTTCTCTCAGCCCACTGGATGCGCTCCAAACCAGCGTCGGCGAGCTTCATATCCTTCACATCATAGTCCATCATAAACCTCCAAGTATTGATAGTGCTGCTCGTGTTGCATGTTGAGACCGATTGTTCATTATATTCCGGCTGCCTTGCGGATCGCCTCGACCATATCGAGTTTTTCCCAGGTAAAGGTATTCTCGGTTCTTCCGAAATGGCCCCCGCAGGCCGTCTTTTTGTATATGGGCCGCAACAGATCGAGTTTCTCGATAATCCTTCTGGGTCTCAGATCGAAGAGTTCGAGTACGATCTGAGAGATTCTGTCGGGGCTGATCTTTGACGTTCCCTCCGTATCGATCATAACGGAAACAGGTTTGGCCACGCCGATGGTATAAGCGACCTGGATTTCAAGCTTATCGGCTAAACCCGCGGCCACAAGGTTTTTTGCGATGTAGCGGGCCATATATGATGCGCTCCTGTCCACCTTGGAGGGGTCCTTGCCGGAGAAGGCGCCGCCGCCGTGACGGCCTCCGCCATAGGTATCAACAATAATTTTCCGACCGGTCATGCCGCAGTCGCCTTTGGGGCCGCCCACCACAAACCTCCCTGTGGAGTTGATATAGATCTTTGTCTTGGCGTCCATGAGCTCGGCTGGAATAATCTTCTTAATCACTTCTTCGGTGATCCCTTCTCTGATTTTTTCGATGGTCACGTCCGGGTTATGCTGTGCCGCGATGACAACAGAATCGACCCTTGCCGGCTTCTTATCGATGTACTCGATGGTCACCTGGCTCTTGCCGTCGGGCCGCAAGAAGTTGAGAATCCCTTTCTTTCGAACATCGGCAAGCCGCATCACGAGCTTGTGGGCATACATGATGGGCATTGGCATGAGTTCGGGGGTTTCGTTGCAGGCGTAGCCGAACATAAGCCCCTGGTCCCCGGCGCCCTGTTCGTGATCGGTCGATTCATTCACCCCCATTGCGATATCAGGTGATTGCTCGTCTATTGTCGTGAGGACCGCACAAGTTTCCCAATCGAAACCCATGGACGAATCATTATAGCCAATCTCCTTGACGGTTTGTCTCACGATTTCAGGGATATTTGCGTAACCGCTTGTGGTGATCTCGCCGCCCACCAGCGCGAGCCCGGTGGTAACGTATGATTCACAGGCTACCCGCGCTCTGGGGTCCTGTTCGATGATCGTATCGAGTATCGCGTCCGATATCTGGTCGGCAACCTTGTCGGGATGGCCCTCGGCCACCGATTCTGATGTATAAAGAAACCTGCTCATTCCCATTGTGTACCTCCTGTTTATTTTTAATTGAGAAACCTGCTAATCATCATGACTCTTGGCAAAATCCCCGGGGAACATCCGTGACATCTCGTTTCTGAGTAAGGCTTCCGCCTCCCTGGGGGAATCCTTTTTCATGATCTCCTCAAGGAGTTCCCTGCAATAGCTATGATCAAGACTTCGGATAACCTTCTTGGTCCTCGGGATCGAATAAGGGTTCATACTGATCTCGTCAAGGCCCAGGCCAAGAAGAACCGGTGCATAGAGCGGTTCCCCGGCCATTTCCCCGCACAGGGCGATGTCAATCTTGTTCGCATGCGCATCTTCAACGGATTTTTTGATCATCCTGATAACCGCCGGATGCAGGGGTTCATACAAGTAGGAGACGTATTCGTTGACGCGGTCAATGGCGAGCGTGTACTGGATGAGGTCATTTGTCCCGATGCTGAAAAAATCCACTTCCTGGGCGAGCTGGTCGCTCATGAGGCAGGCAGCGGGGACCTCGATCATGATGCCGAGCTTAATGTCTTTGTTATAGTCGATGCGTTTGCGACTCAATTCTTCCATACACTCGGCTATGATCGCCTTGGTCTTTCGCACCTCTTCGATGCCTGAGACCATGGGGATTAATATTCTCAAGGGTCCATAAGCGCTTGCCCTCAGGATGCCCATGAGCTGGGCCTTAAAGAGGGGGACCTCCTTTATGCACAACCGTATTGCCCGAAGACCCATAGCGGGGTTTATCTCTTTGGGCACGTTAATCTCCGAAACAAATTTATCGCCGCCGATATCAAGGGTCCGTATGGTCATATACTGGAGCACGCTATTTTCGGCCAGTTTCCGGTATATTTGATAATGGTCTGTCTCCGTGGGCAAGTCCTTTCTTGACAGATAGATATATTCCGTCCGGTAGAGCCCGATGCCCAATGCCCCGTATTTCTCTACAATGTCCATCTCCGCGAGCAGCTCTATGTTCGCCCCGACCTTGAGTTTGAAGCCGTCCTTGGTCTCTGATTTCAGACGGGCTACCTTCAAGAACTCCTTCTTCTGGCTTCTTAAGTGGAGTTGCTTGGCTATATACTCCTTCTGGACCTCTTTCGTGGGGTTGATAATGACAACCCCCTCATCGCCGTCAATGATAATCGTATCGTTGTTCTTTACAAGACTGGTGATGTTGCCCACGCCCACGACGGCGGGAATTTCGAGGGCTCGCGCCACAATGGAGGTGTGAGAAGTCCGTCCTCCCACGTCGGTGACGAAACCGGAAATCCTGTTCAAATTGAGTTGGATGGTGTCGGCCGGGGAGAGGTCATGGGCGATAATGATCGACTTTCCTTTCACGCTTCGGGTATCGATATCCGGTGTTTTTCCTTTTACGAGAATCCTCGCGAGCCTCTCATAGATATGTTTAATGTCCTGGCCTCGCTCCCTAAGATAAGGATCCTCAACCTTGTCGAAACTCGCCCGGAACTTGGAGACCACGATATCGAGGGCCCACTCGGCGTTTATCTTTTCCTGCCGGATCATATCGATAACACTCTGAGAGAAGAAATCATCCTGAAGAATCATCATGTGAGCGTCGATAATAAAGGCATGTTTCTTTACATCGGCATCCGGTATGGTCTCCTGAATGCTTTTCAGCTCGTCTACGGATCTTTGGATGGCATTCTTCAAGCGGTGGATTTCCTTTTCTATGGAGACATCCTTGATGCTGCGCTTGGGAATGGATATGGCCCCCCGGTCGAGAAGATAGACCTTTCCCGTGGCGATGCCCGAGGAAACCCCGGACCCCTTCAACTGTTTGCTAATGAATAGCTCGTCACTCATTCTTCGTGAAACCCGTCATTAATTAACGATTCAAGTTCATCAAAAGCCTTCTTCTCGTCCTCTCCTTCGGTTTTGAGCACTATCTTGCTGCCCAAAGGGCAGGCGAGCATCAGAAGGCCCATAATACTCTTACCGTTCACCTGCATGTCGTCTTTTTCTACCCATACGTTAGCCTTGAATTCGGCTGCCTTTTTTACGAACGTGGCAGCCGCACGGGCATGAAGGCCAAGCCTGTTTCTAATGGTGAGTATCCCCTCGAGCATGGACGCTATTCCTTCTTCCGCGCCTTGAGAACGTCCGTAGCGAGGCAGATATTCCTCTGCCCATACTGGGTAATAAATGCGGCCAACTCATCAAGAGTCTTTTCTTCCCGTAGGGTGACGAGCTTGATGAGCATGGGTAGATTCACCCCTGCCACCACCTCGACCTTTCCTGCTTCGAGGAAGGAGAGGCTTATATTAGACGGCGTACCCCCGAACATGTCCGTCAGGATGATGACGCCGTCACCCGCATCAGTTTTTTTCAACGATTGGACGATCTTCTCTTTAAGGGTGTCCACGTTCGCATCGGGAAACACGTCCACGGCCTCAAATTGTTTCTGCTTTCCCACGATCAGTTCGGTGGCTGCAACCATTTCCTTTGCGAGATTAAAATGGGCCACAACGATAAGGCCTGTCATGCCGGCTCCTTTATCAGGGGCTCACGTCGCCCCCTCCACGAGCTAAGCACCACCCGCACGCGGGTACCCGGCCTCCCCCTCTCGCCCGCCGTGCGGGCTAAGGGTTTGGTCCATAGGTATCTCATGTGCACGTTTTTCATAATCTTACGCACCTATCACGCGCCCGCTCGTTCCACCCCATTGATCTGTAGGGGCTTAAAGCACCCCATGCTATTTTTCGATATCTCTGTGAACGGTCGATACATTATAACCCATTACCATAAGTTTATCGGCCAATTCGTTCGCAACAAAAACCGATCTGTGTTTTCCGCCGGTGCATCCAAGACAGACGGTGAGATAACTTTTGCCCTCGTTCTCGAACAAAGGTATAAGGTACAACAAAAAGTCGGAAAGAAAAAGAAAATATTTCCGGAACATAGCGTGAGACTTGATGAACTCGCCCACTTCCGGAGAAAGGCCTGTTTTCTCCCTCAGCCCCTCAACAAAAAAGGGGTTAGGTAAGAACCTCACGTCGAGGACCATGTCGGCCTCCGGAGGAATTCCATGGCCATACCCAAAAGACATGAGGTTGATTTTCATCCGTTGTTGTTCTCCCCCGTATTTCTTGAGAACAAACCGCCGTAACTCATGGGGGGTGAGATGCGTCGTGTCGATGACCTGGTCTGCCATATCTCTGATCCAGTGAACGAGATTCCTTTCCTCTTTCAACGCATCTTTGATGTTCGACGTATTGTAGAGCGGATGCGACCTTCTCGTTTCTCTGTACCGTCTGAGCAGAGTATCTTCCGAACTTTCAAGAAAGATGATCTTCGCGCCGAACCTGCTCTTGATCTCTTTGAGTACATCCCTTCCTTCGTCGAAAAATTCCCGTTCTCTCACATCCACAACAAAGGCACAATTGGCGATCTTGTCACCGGCGTCCTTATAAAGTTCCAAGAACCTGGGGAGGAGCGTGAGAGGAAAATTGTCCACACAGAAGTATCCGATGTCTTCAAGCGCCCTGACAAAGGTTGTCTTTCCCGAGCCTGATATACCGCTTACAACGAGGACATTCATGACTGACTGCCGCCTTCCATGGATTTGAACATACGCTTTTCAAGCTCTATCGCCGTATTGATACCCTGTTTCCGCAGAATGTGGTTTCTGCAAGCAAGTTCTATAATTGCCGATACGTTCTTCCCCGAACTGATGGGGATCTTCACGTAAGGGAGATCCACCCCGAGGAGTTTGTATTGATCTTCCTTGAGGCCCACGCGTTCACAGTCTACCGTATTGTCCCAGTCGAAAAGCTCGATCACGAGATCGATCCTTTTCTTGTCGATGATCGCGGCAACTCCAAACAGTTGACGGATATCGACGATCCCCACGCCACGAATTTCCAAAAGGTTCCTAATCATATCGGGCGCTTCCCCGTATATGTCGATAGCACCGATCCGCTTCGCGTTTACGGCATCATCCACCACAAGCCGATGCCCTCTCATGATCAGTTCAAGGGCGTTCTCGCTTTTTCCTATACCGGGTCTCCCCACAATAAGCGCTCCGAGTCCCAGCACATCCATGAGCACACCGTGCACGGTGGTAGACGGAGCCAGTCTTTCCTCAAGAAGCTTTGTGATCCTGTCTATGAACACCGATGTGACGAGCGGGGTTCTGAGCACTGGTATGCCTTTTTCTTCCGCTGCGACAAGGAAGTAATCGGGCACTTTGAGATTGCGTGTCACAATGAAGCAAACCACATTGTTCTTACAGAGTTCTTTTATAATTCTCTTACTTTCCGTTTCGGGCAGGGATCTCAGGTAGGAGATTTCGATATTGCCGAGGATCTGTACCCTGTGCGGATGAAGGTAAACCATATGACCGGTAATGACGAGCCCCAGTTTTTGGATCCTTGGATTGTATATCTTTCGGGAAAGACCTCTCTGCCCCGAAAGAACCTCCAGTTCCAATCCGTAGACTGTATCTTCTTTGAGTTCTTTTACTGTTATCCCCTTCATCTCTTTCATCTTTCCGAGTAAAAAGCGGCTCGTATCGTTTGATGTGAAGGGCGGATGGGTATAGAGGCCGACGCATCCCCGCATTCACGCGTATTCTTTGGTCACGACCGTTACGAAAGAGTGTCGTCTACTGCAATAATCTCCGCATATATATCATGCGCATCTGTCATGTTCAGCATCCGTTTTCTGAAAGACTGGTCTCTCAAGACTTTTGAAATGCGCGACAACACCTTCAGGTGCAAGCCGGCTGATTCTTCGGGGGCAAGGACCAAAAAGAAGATATGAACGGGCTTCTCATCGACCGCATCGAAATTCACACCTTTTTGGGACCGACCCACTGCGCAAAGAACCGATCTGAGATTCTTCATTTTTCCATGGGGAATGGCCACACCGTCACCGATTCCGGTAGAACCGAGCTTTTCCCTTTCCATGATGATATTTACCGCACCGTCTACATCGGAAAGCAGGTGGGCTTTCTCGAGGGGCAAAACGAGCTCAAGAAGAACGTCTCTCTTGGTTGTTCCTTTTATGTCGGCTATCACACATGATTCTTTTAATATATCGGCCAGTTTCAAGGTTTCTTTCCCGTTGTTTCTATGAGGCTGTATTTTCCGTCTCTCCGTTTGTATACGATACAGACGTTGTCCCTTTCTCTTTCACGGAATATCATGAATTGGTCTCCGGAAGCACGTAGCTGCATAACCGCTTCTTCGGGATCCATGGGTTTGGCGTCCATGGTTTTCGTTATGATGATGCTCGATTCCTCTTTTTCGGGCACTCCGCCGGGACGCTTGGTCTTCGCTTCTCTGTATTTCTTTAGTTTGTCTCTGTATTTCGTCAGTCTCCTTTCAAGCTTGTCAAGGATCGTATCCACGGCAGCCCGCGGATCATCCATTGTCTCGTGAGCGTTAATGACCACCCCGTTTACCGTAAACATGACATCGACCCTGTAGCGGTATTTTCTTTCGAGGGAGAGCACGACGTGTATATCGAGAAGAGGCTCCACGTACTTTTGAAGCCTGGCCATCTTTTCCTCTATGTAAGCCTTTATTCCATCATCCACGTCGATATGTCTGAAGCTTATCGAAATATCCATATGACCTCCCTGATAAAAATAAGGTTGGCTGGCACCAACCCCACTATCAAATTAGCAGATAAACGGTCCTATGTCAATCCAATTCATTGAAAATATTAAGCTAATTAGGACTTCGACATCAATTCGTATTGAGTGCGGTAAGTAAAAAGTGTAACCCCAACCCCTTTGGCTTCGTTTAAACATGGTCTTAAGGGTTAAGCGCGAGGAAGGATTAATCGAGAAGCGCTCTTTCTCTGGAAGAACGTATGTTGAGTATGTCCCGGTATTTCGCTATTGTCCTGCGAGCAATCCGGACGTTCTGTCTCTGCCTCAAGACAGATGCTATTTCATCATCGGTAAGCGGTTTGCGCTTGTCCTCGTTCTTGACCATTTCTGCGATGAAATCCATCACGACATTCGTAGAGAGGGCCTCACCCTCGCTTTTGCTGATACTTGTGGGAAAGAAGAATTTGAGTTCGTAAACCCCGTGGGGCGTGCTCATATATTTGCTCGTCGTAATGCGGCTCACCGTGGACTCGTGGACACCCACATCCTGAGCCACGTCTTTGAGAATAAGAGGTTTGAGCGAGCGGAGCCCCTTTTCAAAGAACTCATCCTGAAACCGTACAATACTTTTCGCAACGAGGTAGAGGGTTCTTTGCCTTTGCTGAATGCTTTTGATAAACCATTCAGCCTGCCTTACCTTGTTCTTGATGTATCTTCGCGTCTCGCCGCCCACCTTTTTGTCGGCGTATAGATTGATATAGTATCTATTGAGCTTGAGTTCCGGCACGTCATCGTCATTGAGAAAAACCTCGAACCCTTCTTCTGTCTTGACCACGTAAACGTCAGGAACAATGTAGGAAGTAAATTCGTCACCAAAATTTCTTCCCGGCTTTGGGTCAAAATGTTTGAACTTGTCGAGGACTTTCTTTACGAGTTCAAGAGGATATCCTGTAGCCTTGGCAATGGCTTTAATATTATTGTTCTGAAAGTAGTTGAAATAGGAGGCAACAATATGCTCAAAAATCGGATCCTTTTCCCCGCTTGCCTCATATTGGAGAAGGATACATTCCTTGAGATCTCGCGCTCCTACCCCTGACGGTTCAAGCTTTTGGACCTTCTTAAGCACCCTTTCTATGGGCTCTAAACCGAAACCGGAGTCTTTGGAGATCTCCTCCAGGGTACATACGAGATACCCGTTATCGTCAATATTTTCGATGATCCACTCGGCAGTAAGTCGTTCCTCGGAATCAAAATCGGAAAGCCCCACCTGCCACCGCACATGATCTCTGAGGTTGTAGGTTTTTCGGATACTGTTTTCGTAATCGGGCAATTCCCCCCTGTCTTCCCGCGGGGTATAGTCCTCGGAAGGGGAAAAACGCTCGAGCCAATCGGCGATATCCTCTTTGTCCTCTGTTTCTTTGGCTGCTTCCTGTACGGAATTCTCTCCGGCCTCCTCGGTTATTTCAAGGATCGGATTTTCCTTCATCTCCTGTTCAATCGCCTCAGTAAGTTCCAGCTTGGACAGCTGGAGAAGCTTGATGGCCTGTTGGAGCTGCTGAGTCAGAACAGGCGAAAGTTTTTGAGTCTGTTTAAGTTCCAGTGCCAATGTAAAATTCCTCTCCTAAATAAACCTCTCTCACGATCCTGTCCTGCGCAATATTCTCGGGGGTCCCTTCAAGGAGCACCCTGCCGTTGTTCACCACGTAGGCCCTGTCGCAAATAGGCAAGGACTCCCGCACGTTGTGATCGGAAAGGAGTATCCCGATGTCCTTTATTTTCAAACTATTGATGATCTTGCGCAAATCCGACACAGAAATGGGGTCGATACCGGAAAAGGGCTCGTCAAGGAGCATGAACCGGGGCGATGTCATGAGCGCCCGGGCGATCTCCAGTCGTCTCCTCTCGCCTCCCGAGAGCGATTCCGCATTATTTTTTGACAGGTGTTCGAGTTTAAATGATTCGAGCAGTTCCATGATCTTATGATCTACCATATCTTCTTTGCCTACGTTCAGAAATTCGAGTATGGATCTCAGATTGTCAGCGACACTCATTTTCTTGAAGACCGACGGTTCCTGCGGCAGATAAGTAATACCTTTGCGCGCCCTCATGAACATCGGTAAATCGGTTATATCTTCATTGTTGAGCAGAATCTTTCCCGCATTTGGTTTGATAAAGCCGATGATCATGTAGAATGTGGTTGTCTTACCCGCGCCGTTCGGCCCGAATATCCCGACGATTTCTCCGTTATTGATATGTATGTTTACCTCATCAACAACCTTTCTACCGTTGTACGATTTTGATATGGATTGCGCCGCGAGCGTTGAAACTGGAATCATTAATTTGTAACCCTTACCCTTGGTTTGTTCACGGATATTTTACCCTCACCGGTAGTATATACAACGGATTCGCCTTCCATCTCCACATTATCTTTGGTGACCCTCGGCGAATTTGTGAATACTATCTTACCTTGCTTAAAATGATATACCGCCTTTTCACTTTTAGCAACAGTTCCCTTGGAAAGCACGCGCACGTTGCCATAGGCCTCAATCCTATCCAGATCCTTGCCGGCGGTGAAAATAAGGAGTCTATCAGCGAGCAGGTTCAAGTCTTCGCCGCGTAATATGACCTTACCTTCCAGAACATACAGATTATCCTTGAAATGATACGTAAGTACATCGGTTTGAAACTTGTACCTTGCCTTCTCGGTTGTGACGATACCCGATACATCGGTCTCGAGCCTCACGGTCTCCTGCTTGGTATTTGCCGTGAGGCCGATACCTTGCATAGTCAATTTGTTCCCCGTGATGTGAACCGGCGCCTTGGTGAAAGTGGTGCCGTTCTTAAAATCGAAATTCATATAAGAGCTGGTGAGCGTATATTCCCCTTTATAAAGCACGCTGACATTTTCCACGCTCCCACTCTCTTTTTCCGTATCCATGGCGCCTTTGGTCCCCGCGAACGTGACGAGCGTCCCCTCCTGAGGCTTGTATTGACCGGAAAGGTTTTCAAGCTCGATTAACGGTTTATCTATATATTTGCGGGCCACCTTGGCCTTGATTTCCCAGTCTACGACGCCCTTTTTTTCCCCCGAATAGGTTACGTCCTTGAAGACGATAACCTGTTTCTCTTTAGCTTCCGGGCGATGGGAAATCTTATCGGGCTTTCTTACAAAGAAATAGAGCGCGAGGATGAGACTTGATACGATAAATCCCAAAGCGATATAAATAGTGATCTTTCTGTTTCCCATAGATACTTACCATAACATAGCGGCGCCGGTTTCATGCTCAATGCGTAACGCTCAAACCACTTTTGCTTTTAACAGATCGTGGATGTGGATAATGCCCACAGGCCCTCTTCCTTCTTCATCGCCCGCCACAAATAGTGACGTGATGGAGTAATCCTCCATCTTCTTGAGTGCGTGGGCCGCGAGATCATCTTTGTGTATGAGTTTCGGATTTGCAGTCATGACATCGGAAGCCTTTTTTTCGAGAAGCGTCTTGTCGTATTTCTCAATAGCCCTTCTTAAGTCCCCGTCGGTAATCACGCCAAGAAGTTCTTCGTTTCTGCCGTACACGCCGGCAACACCAAGCCTTTTGGAGGTGATCTCGAGAATGGCCTCCTTCATGGTCGCGTCCTCGTATATTTTGGGAATGGCGCTACCCGTATGCATGAGGTCTTGAACCCGTAAAAGCAGTCTTCTTCCTATGGCCCCGCCCGGGTGCAATGAAGCAAAGTCCTCGATCTTGAAGCACCTCTTTTCCATAAGGGTAATAGCGAGGGCATCCCCCAAAGCAAGGGTGGCGGTCGTGCTCGAGGTGGGCACCACGTTGTAAGGACACGCCTCGTCTACATCCACCTTCAATACCACGTCCCCGTACGTGGCAATCGTGGAGCCGGTGACTCCGGTAATAATGATAGTTGGGATATCCATGCGCTTGACCCACGAAAGTATCCTGATGATCTCCTCGGTCTCGCCGCTGTTGCTCACGATGATCAGCGCGTCCCCTTTCTGCAACATGCCGAGGTCGCCATGGAGCGAATCTGCGGGGTGAAGAAACATCGCAGGCGTTCCCGTGCTCGAAAGCGTGGAGGCGATCTTCTTGCAGATGAGGCCGGATTTGCCCATACCGGTCAGCACCACCCTCCCGGTACAGCCGTCGATGATATCAACAGCGTTGTCGAAGTCCTCCCCCAAACCCTCCATGACATGGAGAATGGCTTCCGCTTCTTTCCTCAAAACATCCTTGCCGCGGTTAAGAAAACTCATAAGGCACCTTCAATGTTTCTGAGCGTCTCAAGGTAGCGGGGCAGATCATCGAGGGACACGGAGTTCTCTCCGTCGCAGAGTGCTTCCGAGGGGTTAACGTGCACCTCCATAAAAATGGCGTCTACCCCGACAGCCATGGCAGCCTTAGCCAGGGGGAATACAAACTCAGGTTCGCCTCCTGAAGACGAACAGAGCGCGCCCGGCTTCTGCACGCTGTGGGTCGCATCGAACACAACAGGATATCCGAAGGATTTCATGATCGGGATGGCCCGGAAATCATTTACCAGTGTGTTATAGCCGAAGGATGTTCCCCGCTCGGTAACCATGATGTTCCTGTTGCCCGTAGATTCCACCTTTTCAATCACATGCTTCATGTCGTAAGGCGACAAAAACTGTCCTTTCTTCACGTTCACCGCCTTGCCCGACCTTCCGCAGGCAAGAAGGAGGTCGGTCTGCCGGGAGAGAAGCGCCGGCACCTGCAGTACGTCCACGACTTCCGCCGCCGCCGCCGCCTCCTGAGTTGTGTGTACATCGGTCAAGATGGGTATGTTGAACAGTTCCTGGACTTCCGATAATATTTTGAGTCCCTCTTCAATGCCCGGACCTCGGAAGTTCATAAGCGACGTCCTGTTCGCCTTGTCATAAGATGATTTGAAAATAAACGGGATGCCAAGGGCTTGTGTTATACCGGTCACCCTCTCGGCAATCCTCAAGACGATCTCTCTTCCCTCGATCACGCAGGGACCTCCGATAAAGACAAAAGGTTTCTTTCCCAGAGTGACGTTGCCTACGGCTACTTCTTTGCCCATGCCTGTCTGTCCTCTTTATGGCGTAGTGAAGCCTTTATGAAGTCCCGAAACAAAGGATGCGGGGCAAATGGCTTGGACTTGAATTCGGGATGGAACTGGCATCCGAGAAACCACGGATGGTCCTTAAGCTCAATGATTTCCACAAGGGTCCTGTCGGGCGATATGCCGGAGATCGTCACACCGCTGTCTTCTAGCCTTTCGCGGAATTTCACGTTAAACTCGTATCTGTGCCTGTGACGCTCGTGGATCAAGTCTTTGCCGTACGCCTTGTGTGCGAGGCTACCCAGGGTTAGCTGGCAAGGATAAGCCCCGAGACGCATGGTCCCGCCCAGATCGGAAAACTTGTCCCGTCGTTGCAGTTCGTTGTTTCTGTCAACCCATGTTTCGATAAGGTATATGATCGGATAGGGCGTCGTTGGATTGAATTCGCAGGAGTTTGCATCCTTGCATCCGGCAAGATGGCGTGCTATCTCAACCGCGGCAAGCTGCATGCCAAGACAGAGACCGAAATAGGGAACCTTCTTTTCGCGGGCGTGAGCTATGGCGTTGATCTTTCCTTCTATGCCCCTGTCGCCGAAGCCGCCAGGCACGAGGATGCCATCGACATCGAGCAACTCGGACGTAAGGCTCTTTTCCAGGTCCTCGGAATCTATGTAGTGGACATTGACCTTGCAGTTATTTGCTATGCCGCCGTGAACGAGCGCCTCGTTCAAGCTTTTATAAGAGTCTTTCAGCTTTACATACTTTCCCACGAGCGCTATATCGACCTGATGCTTCGGGTTATTAATCGTGTTGACAATGCCCTCCCATCGGGAAAGGTCAGGCTTTTTGGCCCATATATTGAGCTGCTTGGTGATCTTTTCATCAAGGCCCTCGTTATGGTATACCATGGGAACTTCGTAAATGTTCCCCACATCCTTTGCGGCTATGACGGCATCTTTGTCCACGTTGCAGAACAGGGATATCTTATCTTTGAGCCCCTGAGACAGGACCCTCTCTGTCCTGCAAAGCAAGATATCCGGCTGGATACCTATTTCCCGGAGCTCCTTGACGCTGTGCTGAGTGGGTTTGGTCTTCATCTCGTCAGCTGTTTTGATAAAAGGCACGAGGGTGAGGTGGATAAAAAGGGAATTCTCTTTTCCGAGATCATTGCGAAGCTGGCGTATGGCCTCAAGAAAGGGGAGGCTCTCGATATCTCCGACTGTGCCCCCTATCTCCACGATGACCACATCGATACCGTCATCCACGTCGAGGATCCTGCTCTTGATTTCATCGGTGATGTGAGGGATGACCTGAACCGTTCCTCCCAGGTACTCACCTCTTCGTTCTTTGGATATGACCGTATCATAGACCTGGCCCGTAGTGAAGTTACATCGCTTCGAAATGACCGCGTTGGTGAACCGTTCATAGTGGCCAAGGTCGAGGTCGGTTTCCGCGCCGTCCTCGGTGACAAAAACCTCGCCGTGCTGAAAGGGATTCATGGTCCCCGGATCCACATTAATGTAGGGATCAAGTTTCTTAATCATCACATTGAGACCGCGCGATTCGAGGAGCGCCCCGATCGATGCCGAGGCCAGACCCTTTCCAAGAGAGGAAACCACACCGCCTGTTACGAATATGAACTTTTGTCTCATGGTTTTTGTCCTTGTGTGAGAATAGTGATCATTTCTTCGCCGCTTATTACTGTATCACCGGTGCGCTCGTCGTATCCTGTTTCGCAACCCCTGACTTTCCTGTTCGCGTCATATATGACGAAAGGCACGGGTTGCGCGTAATGGGTCTTCATGGAGATAGGAGTCGCGTGATCGGTAACGATGAGAAACCTGGCCGTATCGCGCGCTTTTTGAAAAAGCTCGCCCACGACAAGCGAGTCGATGCGCTCGATGGCCTTGATCTTCTCTTTCACATCGCCGTTGTGGGAGGCTTCATCAGGGGCTTCGATATGAACGTAGACGATATCGTGGTCTTTAAGGAGCGCTAAAGCCTTATTCGCCTTGGCGCCATAATCAGTATCAAGATAGCCTGTGGCGCCCGCCACATATGGAGCATCGAAACCGGCGAGCCTGCTTACCCCTTTTACCAGGTCCACGGCAGCGACCGTGGCGCCTTTGAGGTGGAATTTTCCTGCAAAAGGAGGCAGTACGGTCTTCTTGCCCTGGCCCCAGAGCCATATGCTGTTGGCGGATAGCTTGCCTGCCTTCTTTCTTAGCTCATTAACGGGATGGCTGCCAAGCAACTTTTGTGATGCCTTCATCAACCCGAGGGCAGTTAAGGCCGCCTCGCCTTTGGGCAGATACTCACCTATCTGTCTGCCGGTGATATCGTGGGGTGGCGTTGAACTCATCTGCCATTTCCCATTCCTCCAGACCATGATATGGCGATAACTGACGCCCGGAAAAAACTCGAACTCATCGCGCCCTAACGCCTCGTTCAAGGCGTTGATCAGGACTTTTGCCTCCTCTGTCGTAACGTGGCCCCCGCTGTAATCTGCCATGATTGTATGATCAGGGTTCATATCGAGGCTCACGAGATTACACCTGAAGGCCACGTCCAAATCCCTGAGCTCAATACCCATGCCTGCGGCCTCGATGGGCGCCCGTCCCGTGTAATACTCGGCGGGGTTGTATCCGAATATGGACATGGCGGCAACGTCGCTCCCCGGTGAGAAACCCTGAGGCACCGTACTCACCTTGCCGCAGAAGCCGTCTTTTGCCATCATGTTCATGAAGGGTTTATGGGCGGCCATAAGCGGCGTCTTTCCGCCGAGTTCATCAAGGGGGAAATCGGCCATCCCGTCGCCGATGATTACTATGTACTTCATTTATAGAACCTTCCTCTGCAAGAACAACTGCAACACCATGTTAGGTAGGCCTTTGACGCCTACAGGTTGCCCTCTTCGATCCTTATATGAACGCTTTGGCCGTGGATGAAGGGCAGCTTGTCAATTTCCGCTTTGGCCGCTTTCAGATCTTTTTCCACGGCTTCGTGCGTGAGCATAACGATGGGCACATAACCGCTTTCTTTCCTTTCTTTTTGCGTCACCGCCGAGATGCTGATTCTGTAATGGGCCAGAATGCCCGATACCTTGGAGAGCACACCCGGGCTGTCCTGAGCCGTGCAGCGCATATAATAAGGAACCTGGAAAGGCTTTACGCCCTTTGTTCTCAATCTTTTCCCCTGAACGAAACTCGTGCGGTGGTTCGTCTTCGACTGAATCCTCAAAGCCATGTCCACTATGTCGCTCACCACCGCGCTTCCCGTGGGCTCGCTTCCCGCTCCCTTTCCGTAAAAGAGTGTTGGCCCAACTTTATCGCCGACCACGTACGCTGCGTTAAAGACGCCATTCACACTGCTCATGGGGTGGGCAATGGGTATCATAGCCGGTTCCACACGGGCCTCGACGGACCCGTTCGCTTCTCTGGCCACACCAAGCAATTTGATTTTATAGCCGAATTCTCTGGCGAATCTGATATCGATCGGCTCGATCTTAGATATACCCGCGGTGATGACATCCTCCATGCGTACAGGATGAGAAAAAGCCAGCCTCGCCAGAATACAGAGCTTGTGCGCGGCATCGATGCCTTCTATATCGAATGTGGGGTCTTTTTCGGCAAAACCAAGTTTCTGCGCCTCACGAAGTGCATCACGAAAGGCGATACCCTCTTCCGTCATTCTGGTCAGGATATAATTGGACGTGCCGTTAAGTATCCCGAGCAGATAGGTGATCCTGTTCCCCACGAGTCCTTCTCGTATTGCGCGAATAACCGGGATGCCGCCGCACACGGATGCCTCAAACCCTATTTCGCCGCGGTTCTTTTCTGCAATCTTCATGAGTTCCTGCCCTTTTTCCGCGAGAAGGGCCTTGTTCGCCGTGACCACCCACTTACCCTGTTCGAGGGCGCTCCTGATGAATTCATATGCAGGGTGTATACCCCCGATCAATTCAACAACGATATGAACATCTTTGTCTTCTATAAGTTTCGTCGCGTCTGTCACCATCCGAGCCGGTACGCGGTGCTTTCTGATTTTCGCCGGGTCAGTCTCGGCGATTCTTACAACCTCTGCGTCTAGACCGGTCCTCTGCCTGATCAGGGATCGGTTCTCCGTCAGGATTCCCAATGTTCCCGCTCCCACCGTTCCAAGACCTATAATACCGACGCCTATCATATGTGTTTTGAAGACTTAAGAAAGTTTTTGATGCCCTTAATTGCCTGTTTTATTCTGTGTTCGTTTTCGATGAGTGCAAAACGAACATACCCTTCACCATATTCGCCGAAGCCTGTCCCGGGCGAGATTGCCACCTTGGCTTCCTGAAGAATCAGTTTTGAAAACTCAACGGAGCCCATGGACGCAAATTGCTCGGGGATTTTTGCCCAAACGAACATAGTCCCTTTAGGCTTTTCCACCTTCCAGCCTCCCCTCGTTAATCCCTCGCACAGGGCATCCCGTCTTTTCCTGTATATCTCGGTGATCCCGAGGACATCCTCATCGCCCTCGTTTAAAGCGATGATGGAGGCGATCTGAATGGGCTGGAACATACCATAATCAAAGTAGCTCTTGATCCGGGCCAGGGCGTTGACCATCTGCCGGTTTCCCACAGCGAAGCCCACCCGCCATCCGGGCATACTGTAGCTTTTCGAGAGGGAGTAAAACTCGACGCCCACGTCCTTGGCGCCCTTGGCCTGAAGGAAGCTCGGGGCCCGATAGCCGTCGAATACGAGATCGGCGTATGCGAGATCGTGAACCACCATGAGGTTATGTTCCTTGGCAAATGCCACGATCTTTTCAAAAAAGGCGAGATCAACCACTTCGGTCGTGGGATTATTCGGGAAGCTGAGAATGAGCATACGGGGCAGAGGCCACGTAGTTCTTGTGGCAATATTCAACCGGTCAAAAAACTCTTCCTTTGGCTGAAGCTGTATGGTCCTCAGATCTCCGCCCGCTATGACAACC
>DATKMQ010000062.1 GCA_035541755.1 Syntrophorhabdaceae bacterium | reverse complement strand
CGGTAATCGTGCGTCTCAGGCGTTGACGCAAAATATCGCCTTGAAGATAAACGAAACATTTTTTCTTGTAGCAGAATTTGGGATTGTTTTGTAAAGTGGATTTGCGCATGTCTTCCTATGAGGTTGGAAATGCGACTCCCTCTGAGAGTTGCACCATTACAAACTGCAATGCTCAACAGACCAAAGCGCCTCATGGTATTGGGCCACGTTTTCATCTAAAAGACGTTGTAAAATTTTCTAACCCACGTCTTCCAGCGCTCCTCCCACTAATTGCCTGAACTCCGGCGGGTAGTCGGTCTTGGCGGTTCCCGCCGTGCAGAGCGGAATACTCTCGATTATCCCCGCCATTCGGTGATAGGGAACGGAGACAAAGAGTTCGTCTGCTTTGTACCCCTTCATCTTTCTCGCTGTATAATCCATGAAGCTCACATTGATTTCTCCAGAAACGAGCGGATAGGTGATTGCCATGTGACACGCAGATCCGACGAGCTCGGTCTTTGGTGAAACCCCCGAGTCGTAGGTTGCCAGCGTGAGGATGCGGCATGCCTGCTCGGCATTACAGAGGAAAAGAACGAGATCCGGCCTGAACTGTGCCTTCCCCAAGGGAGAAATGACAACGTAGTCGGCGAGTCCGAGGGGAGGCTGGGCCGTCAACGTCATACCCCGGTAAAAAGCGGCAATCGAACAGAACAGCTTTTCCCCTTCCACCAGAAACTTCTTTAGCGCACGGTCCGCATCGCCTGTGGGCTTGGGTCCCAGGCCCAGATGCCATGTGCCTCCATGACAGGCCGAATTGTCCTTCGTTAAATTGATAATCGACCCACCGGATGCGTCCTGCAGGGCCCGACACACCCAGTGATGACCATCCTTGCCTCCATCGGCCGGCACCATCGAATAGGTAACGGCAATGGGATGCCTCTCGAGCTTGAGAACTTCTTGTAACATTGCTGAAGAATCTTTCCAGTCCATCGTATCCTCCTTACAGTAATAGCACTCTCCGTTTTCAGAGCCATGCAGTGACCTGATCAAGCGCAAAAAGGCGCTTTTCGGCAGGCGGCTGCTGAGCATAGCCGATAACGCAGCCATTAACCGCAAACGCTCCAAGCTGCAGACCGATCATGTCGAAAAACTCGCGGCTTTCGGTGAGCATTTTGGTAACCGATAGCAGCTGAAAGCCCAGACCCAGAGCGGTGGCTTTCAGCCACATATTCTGCAGGCAATGGGCAAGCGACTCGAATTCGACGGGTGGAATGCCCTTCCGTTCGGCCACAACGATGAAGTAAGGTGCGTCTCTAAGGCTGGGAAGGCCGTGCTCGGCCAGATGTTTCACACGTGTCACAAACTCCCCTCCATGCTCTCGAAGGTAAGCGTTCTTCGCCATATCTGACTTTAGTAGTTTCAAGTTAGCCCTCGCCTGCTCCTGAATGAGGCCCGCAGTCTTGATCATGCCGGGACCCTGGCAGATCACTCTGAAGAAACGATACGGGATATCCTCTTTAACCGCCAAGGCCGCGTACGGGGCCTTAAGTCCAGCAAGAAGTATGTGTTCAATCAGCTCCTTAGGCGGGATTTCCGAGGTGAAGAGCCGGACGGATCGTCTTTTGGCCATCACTTCATCCACCGCGTTGTTCCTATCTTGCAATAACAGAGTATCCACCTCTGATCCTCCTTCAGATGCACCATGTTGCAGATTGTTCTCCACCGCTTTCACAAACGGGTGGCACCCATCTGTGGACGCTTCATGTCTTTTCTTTTTTAGACGTTGTAATCCCCGATGTCAAGGGGAATCCGAGAGTGCGATGTGGTGTCAAGGCGGTGAAGTAGTCTCGAGTGGGTTTGGGGCCTTGTAAGCACTATAACTCCTGCCAACGTCAGGGCAGTTCTTCCTGAAACATTGAACTTGTATTTATGTTCTGCAGTGCACCATTTCGCGTGGCAAGCGATAGCCGATGTATGTCCCGGCAGGCACTATCTCAAAATGGGCTAAAAGAATATGTTGCGCAAGCCGAGGCGAATAAACCGACAACAAGTGTCTAGTGGCGCCTGATCTTGAATGAGACTACTCGGCCAGCGTCTTATACTTCTTCCACATGGGCTCTGGTACTTCGTACCATGGCAGCGATGGTCTGGGCCTGAAACGGCCGTAAGCCAATCGTTCAGCGCGACTCATCCACCACCCCGCTTTCACTTTTCTGCAGGCGATTTCGCGGGTAATCCGATGAATACCTTTCCTCGGCTTAGTCCAAGGACAGGCAGCCACGCAGACACCACGGCCGAAATAGAGCTGTCCGTGATTATGCTCCGCGATCATACCTTGGCACTCGATCCTTAAGACAAAAAGGGTAAGGCATCCGCAGTTGTGATTCCCGTGGCGGCTGTGGGTGCCTTGAATAGCCTTCAACAATGTTATACATTATACGTCAGCAGCAGCCTTGGCACAACTCAAGACATCCAGCACATGAGAAATCTGATCTCAGAACGCGGAACAATACGACCACGATTTTTTTGGAGCATAGTCGCTCTCGTACTGGTTGCTCTGGCAGCCGCAGGCCTAATCTACCACACGAGCCAGAACAGCCGTGCAGACCGAAGCGATGGATTGGAGAAGCTCACAATCGCGATCTCGCCCATTCCGATGTCAGCTCCGATCTACGTTGCCTTTGATAAAGGATACTTCAAACACGAAGGCCTCGACGTCACGCTGGTAACCTTCACCTCCGGCAAGGAGTGCCTGGAGGCGGTCCTCGCGGCGAAAGCGGATGTTGCCCCGGCTGCGGAGACGCCGATTATGGAGGCGGTTATGCGAGGCGCCAAGGTGCGCGTTTTGGCAACCGTCGCCGACTCAGAGAAGATCTCCGCCGTCATCACGAGAAAGGATCGCGGCATCTCAAGACCCGAGGATCTGAAGGGCAGAAAAATCGGCGTCACGCCCGGCACGTCAGGCCAGTACCTTCTCAGCACATTACTCCTGTTTCACGGGGTGGCCGAGGAGCGCACCACGATGGTGCCGCTCAAACCCGAGGAGATGCAGGATGCGCTGCTCAGCGGCCGCGTGGATGCGGTCGCCACCTGGGAACCTTACCTTTCCGCCATCACGAGCGCGCTCGGGCCCAAGGGCATGACGTACTACGGAACCGGTTTTTTCAGGAGCACGTGGAATCTGGTAACGCGCGTTGATGTCGTTCAACAGCAACCGGAGTCCATCAGAAAGTTGCTGCGTGCACTCATGAGCTCCGAACGCTTTATCATCGAAAAGCAGGATGAGGCTATCGCGCTCGTGTCGCAACGCACAGGGGTTCGTGCGCAAGAGCTTACGCCGGTCTGGAAGGATTATTATTTCCGGATAGCTCTGGACCAGTCGCTCCTCATCAATTTTGAAAATCAGGCGCACTGGGCCATAGCGCACAAGGTGGTTCCGGAGAGCAAGGTCCCCAACTTCCTGGATAATATCTACACCCGCGGGCTCGCATCGGTCCGTCCCGAGAGGGTAAATATAGGCGGCTGATGTGAGAATCAAGACCACACTTACCATTGCAGGATTCTTACCCCTTGCGCTTTTCCTCGTCATAGGATCGATGTACGTCTATTCCTCGCGACAGGTCAGCAGAGCGGCGAAGGCGGCGGAGATGGCATCCAACGTACGACAGAAGGTGATAGACCTGAGCCTCGTCACCCATTATTACCTGCTTCGGCA
>DATKMQ010000061.1 GCA_035541755.1 Syntrophorhabdaceae bacterium | reverse complement strand
AATCGTCAAAAAGTTTCATATCTTAGATTCCTTCACGCGATTTCGCGCAGCGGACCTAAATTCTGATTTTTTCAACGTCCGTGTCTCTCCTTTCGATGGTATGTGTGGCCGGTGAACCGTTACGCGATTCTATCGTGATCAGGGGTCCTGTGTGCTTGCCATAGAAGGCCATGACGTTTGCCGTAGTTTCGACGATCTCCTGGGTGGGTACACCCTTGAAGAGGCCTTTCGGTCCTTTGAAGTTGACCGGGGAAAACAGTATGTAAGGGGGCTCAAACAGGGATTCGAGATGTGCGTTTTCTTCCTGGTTTCTTCCGAGAACAAGAAGGGTATCACGGGTCGGCCTGAAATACCTCCCGATGGTGATGAGCTCTATGTCCTTGGGCGTAAAGGCTATGCCGCCCGACATGAGATCTTTGAGCTTGTGGGCGAAGATGGGGTCGGTGAGCAGACAGCCGCCTCCGGGTCGGGCGAACTCTTTGAGACCATAATGAGACACCAGGTTGTACTGCACTTCCCGTGATCTGCCCGATACATCGAGGAGCCTTTCCCGATCTATAATACCTTCGAGCTCCGGCTGCGTCGAGGGGAGGAGCCTGGCTGAAAGCGGTCTCACAATGAGACCCTGAAGGCCACTTTTTTTCTCAATCAGCTCTATGGTGTGCCTTTTCTGGGACATGGGGCGCTGGCCAAGCACTTCTCCGGTAATGAGAAATCCCGCACCTTCGCTCGCCATCACTTCACGAGTCTTTTGCAACATGAATATTCTACAGTCGATGCAGGGGTTCATGTTCTTCCCGTAGCCGTATCGAGGATGCTTCACGATCTCGATGTATTCGTCCCCCTTATGCTGTGTGATAAGGCGTATATCGAGTTCTTGCGCTGTCCTGACAGCCTGCAGTCCCCGCTCTTTGTCGCTCTTGCTTGCGAAGTGAGAGGTAAAATGGAGGCCCACAACCTCAATCCCCTGGTCGAGGATAAGCCTGGTAGAAAGGGTACTGTCGAGACCCCCGGAAAGAAGAGATACAGCTTTTTTATTCATATAGAACGACTTTTGGGGCATAAGCACGGGCTACGGGTCAACGTGCAACGAAAGCCCATAACTCTCTGCGTATGGTCCCTTATCTTTCCTCCAGCGTCTTCATAACGATGCCTGTGTCGAGGCCGGGTAGCGGCGCCACCGGGCTCGAAAGAAGAAAGCTGCCTCTGCCAATCCATTCTTTCAGTATTGACGCTATTTCCTTAGCCTTTGAATAGCTCGATATGGGGTATGTGGGCACCTTCTTTCCGTTTACCATGATCGCCCCCGACTTTAATTGCGCATAGGTGACCTCACAGATACTCCTGGAAATTCGTTCGGGATAGTCATGGGAATAATCCACGACCTGGGCCTTGAAATCCTCGTCACTTCTCGAAGTGAAATACGCCATTTCTTCATCAAGGACCGGTATGGGTATGCCGAGACCGATGAAGATGGTGGCGCCGTATCCCACGAAACTGGCGCCCTTGAGAAAGTCCGGGCTCATCTTTTTTGCGTCGCCGATCACGGCAAGGGTGCCCGCTCCCGCTCTCGGAAGTCCGTCCGGGCTCCGTAGCGCCGAGGGATTGTGTTGCGTGCCGTTCCACGCCACAAAGCCGAGACTGCCACCCAGAAAGATCCTGGTCCCGATCCCGATCGTCCGGTACTTCGGGTCTTTGAGCAAGGGGGAGAGCTGGCCGGCGCTGCAATAGTTGGCGCTGTTCAGGTTTGGCTTAATGGAGCCCATGTAGGTATGGATCATCTTACCCGACTCATTTACCGCCACATTATAGTTCTGGTAGCTGTTTCTCGGGTTATAAAGATAGGCTTCATTGACGGTATCTTTATTAATGTATGTTTCAATCTTCTTCCGTGGATAGCAGTCAGTGCCGTATGCGGTTGCCGTGAGCTTTATATCTTTTCCGCTCACGAAATCTTCAATCACGTGTCCTCCTCCGTACTTAAAGGCCCCGGGGTAAACCGTATTACGCGGGTCGTCATCGGGGGATGCGGTGGCCCCGATGTAGAGATCAACAGCGGCAATTCCACAGTAGGCAGGTACGTCGTTCAGATAGCATTTGCCCCCGCCGATCTTTATCCTCGGCTTTGAGTGGCCCACATTGAGAAACATGCCGCTTGAACACATAGGACCGAAGGTGCCCGTTGTCACGACGTCAACGTACTGGGCCGCCTTCTTGGCCCCTTTCGATCTGGTTATGTCGATCATTTCCTCGGCAGTGACAACAACAACCTTACCATTCTTGATCTTCTCATTGATCTCTTCGATTGTCTTCAATGCCCCATCCTCCTCACGCCTTAGGCCCTGTATAAACGAGTTTCGAATGTGATGATCGAGTTTAAATTATACAACAATTCCTGATTTTAATCGACTGTCACGTTGAACTTGATCTCCGCCTCAGATCTTCGCCCGTAGATCGGGATGATCCTTCCCCCTGACCGAGCGCCCATGGCGGCGAGCCCCGTCTTTAACAGAGAGCGCGCCGAGACCGTCGTGTAATGGTCTTTCTCAAGGGTCACACCTCCAATGGTCGAAAGCACATCTTCGCAGACTCGAAGACCTGTGCCGAAGAAGACACAGGGCGTCTTTACCATGTCGGTTACGGCTTCAGGTTTCACCGCACGGTAATCGGTAAGCCGTGTGAGGGTCCCCTTTGAAGCGAAATAGAGCGCACGGAAGACCTCACCCTTTTTTGCGTCGATGAGCGGACAGAGATACGTTTCCTCGAGATGCACTAAGGACATGGCGAGAACATCAAGCGTAGAAACGCCAACGAGGGGTATTTTGAGGGCCGAGCTCATGCCCTTAGAGAAGGCCAGACAAACCCTGACTCCGGTGAAAGAACCCGGACCGAGGGTGACGAATATAGCGTCTACGTTCTCGATCGTCTGCGCGTTGTGACTCAGGATGTCCGAAACTGCATGCGCTATGATTTCAGAAGGACGGGGTTCTTTTAGGTTCCTCTCTTCAATGAGAGCCTCCCCCTGAGCCAGGCCAATATTGAGGAGGTCCATGGAGTTGTCGATGGTGAGTATGAGCATGTGGGTGTACAGCGTCAGGGCGAGAACTTGCTCGACAAGATTCTGAATTTGGACACCAACGCAGAGATAAAGTAACGCGCCTTCTCGAGTAGGCCGCCAGCCCCTCCGAGTCGTTGGATATCGTTAAACAGGGCGAAAGCCATGAGCAAGATAATGATTGTTAACCCTATCTTCTGCGCGATTTCTATGGTTTTCTCTGAAGCCCTTTTTCCCGTTATGATTTCGATGAGATTGAAGAGTATATGGCCCCCATCCAGAACCGGTATGGGGAGGAGGTTAATAACGCCGAGACTGATGCTGATGAGTGCGGCGAAGGAAGCGAGACTCCACAAACCGCCCTCGGCGAGCTTTGTTCCAAGCTGCAGGATGGTGATGGGTCCACCGATCTCTTTGGCTGGAATGCGTCCCACTATCATGCGGTAGAGCCCGATGACCGTCTTTTCCACCACGTTATAGGTCTCATACATTGCCATGGGTATGGCGCTCAAGACATTTTCTTTCAGCTCCTCCGACGCCCCGAGTCCAACGATCCTCATCTTTCTCGCATTGCCCAGAGCGTCCTTGGCCTCGACTTCCTGAGGCGTAATCACAACACTGAAATCTTTACCATCCCTTCGAAAGGTGAAATGCAAGGGTCCCGGGTCTGCGAAGGCGATTTCCCAGCGGAGGTCACTCCACTCAAAGATTCTTTTACCCTCAACACGGACAATGACATCACCCGAACGAACGCCGGCTTCATAGGCCGGATAACCTTTCTCCACGATCCCCACCTTTGTCCCTACGGTGTGTCCGCTTATCAGGAAGCAATAGGAAATGAGTGACGCGAAGAGCAGATTGAAAAAGGGGCCGGCAAAAACAATAAGAAACCGTTTGAACGGAGGTTTATGCGAGAAGGACCTGTGTTGTTCTTCTTCCTCGACCTTTTCGTCCGGGGATTCGCCGAGAAGCTTTACGTATCCCCCAAGGGGTACGGCCGAGATTGCGTATTGGGTTTCTCCCCCTTGGTACTGAAGGAGTTTCTTTCCGAAACCGAGAGAGAATTCAAGCACCTTTACCTGAAAGAGGCGGGCCGTTATATAATGGCCGAATTCGTGCACTATAATGAGAACGCTTAAGGCTATAATGGCAAATAGAAAATCAATCATAAGCTACCTCGTTAGTTCTGTTATGTGCGTTCTCGCGTACGCCTCTGTTAAGTCATGTATATGCCACACCGTGTCGAGGTCTTCGACGATATTCTGCTGCGGATGATGCGCAAGAGCCTCTTCCACGATGCGGGGAATATCGGTGAACCGAATTTTCCCTCCGATGAAGGCTTGAGAGGCCACCTCATTGGCCGTGTTTAAAGCAATAAGTGCGCTGTCTCCAGAAAAGAGGGCGTCATAGGCGAGCTTGAGCGCCGGAAACGTATCGAGATCGGGAGAATGAAAGGAAAGGCTGCCGATGTCTTCGAGAATGAGCTTTCTCACCGGCAGGGACATTCTGTGGTAATCGTTTAATGCATAGGCAATGGGAATTTTCATGTCTGGATATGCCATATAAGCCATGAGAGAACTATCTGTCAGCTCGACAATCCCGTGGATGATGCTCTCCGGATGTATGAGCACTCGTATGTCGCGCGGATCCATATTGAAAAGCCATCTCGCCTCGATGACTTCAAGACCCTTATTCATGAGGGTAGCCGAGTCGAGGGTAATCTTCTGCCCCATTTTCCAGGTTGGGTGTCTTAGGGCCTGCTCGGGCTTCACGTTTTTGAGATCCTCTTTTTTATGGTTTCTAAAGGGACCGCCTGATGCAGTGATGATCAGTGTGCTGACCTCTTTTCTCGGCATCGCTGACAATAATTGATGGAGCGCTGAGTGCTCGCTGTCAACCGGTATAAGCTTTCGCGGCATCGTGCTCGTGAGATCCATGATGATTCTACCCGCCATAATAAGGGATTCTTTATTGGCAAGGGCAAGGGTTTTTTTGTTTCTTAAGGCCGCTATGGTGGGCTCGAGGCCGATGCTTCCTGGCAGGGCGTTAAGGACGATGTCGCAATCCATGCCCGTCATCTCTTTCATACCTTGTGCTCCGGACAGGAGTCTTCCTTTGCCCATCCTTACTGCATCGCCCTGGGTTTCGTCATAGACACACACGTACTCAGGTTTGAATTTCCGGATTTGACTGTTAAGAAGATCTGTCTGATTCCTGCACGCGAGACCGAATACTTGAAGGCTTTCGTTTTCGTGATCAATGACTTCAAGGGCCGCTCTGCCGATGGAACCAGTCGAGCCAAGAACCAGGACCTTCTTTCTCATACCGCTCACCCTTTCCACGCTGTGCATATATAGAGGAGGGGCGCCGTGAAAATGAAGCTGTCTATCCTGTCGAGGATTCCGCCGTGTCCCGGTATGAGGGAGGAGGAGTCTTTTCTGTGAAGCACACGTTTTCCCATGGATTCGAGTAAGTCTCCTGCCTGGCCCAGGACACCCATAGCGGCTCCTATTCCGAGAGACGCCGCCATGCCGAAATGTAGTAGTCTGTGTGATAGACAAATAACGGCCATGCTTCCCAGGATGGCCCCGATAAGTCCTTCATAGGTCTTTTTCGGACTGATTTGTGGCGCGAGCGGTCTCCTGCCGAACTTTTTTCCCAGAAAATAGGCGCAGGTATCACTCGCCCAGATTGTTAAGAGGAGAACGAGGGGGAAGAGGCTTGAGAGCTGCTTTAGTAAATATACCGCGAACAGGGGGAGGACAATGAAGACCCCGCCAAAAAGTTGGGCCGCTATTCCCGTCACAATGTCCCGGTTGACGTCCTGTCTGTCTCCCGCGCGGTTGAAGAGCAGGAAGAGAAGATAGATGAGAGGCGAGGCGATTAGACAGAGAAGATAGAAGTCAAAGGCCTTTGAGTATAGCGGTGTGAGGCTCACAAGGGCGAGCGCAATAAGAAGATATTTTCCCGGCACGTGCGCCATATGGACAATCTCATAGAAGGCGAGGAGGACTACCAGGGCGATAAGAGCAAAGAACCCTGGGTCCGGCAGAAAATAGAAAAGCGCGGCTACAAAGGGGGCGAGAATAGATGCGGCCAATACGCGTTTCTTCAGTTCTCCCAATCAGCTTTCCTTTACCTTTCCGAATCTTCTCTCTCTCCGGGTGAATTCTCTCAGCGCTTCCAGATAAGCTTTTTTTCGGAAATCGGGCCAGAATATCTCCGTCACGTATATTTCCGTGTACGCTATCTGCCACAAAAGGAAGTTGCTGATCCGCATTTCACCACTAGTTCTGATCAAAAGATCGGGATCGGGAATAGCGCCGGTGTACAGGTATTTCTTGAATGCTCTTTCGTCTATTTTCTTGAGCACGCCTTTTGTTGCGTCTCTTACCATGCCCTTCACTGCATGCACGATTTCTCTTCGGCCGCTGTAACTCATAGCGAGGTTCAGGCAAAGGTTCTTGTTCCTGGTCGTTTTGTTTACAACGGAGCGGATCTCTTCCTGGAGTTTTTTGGGAAAGTCTTCTATCTCGCCGATGACGTTGAACCGTATGCCTTTGTCCATCATGAGGGGGAGCTCATTCTTGAGATATGTGCTCAAGAATTTGAGCAATGTTCTCACCTCTGTTTGGGGTCGCGCCCAATTTTCTTTTGAAAAGGCATAGAGCGTAAGGTAGGGAATTTTCAGTTCGCAGGTTGTAGTGACGATCTCTCGCACCGATTCCGCCCCCACCCTGTGGCCCTCCACCCGCGGTAGCTTCTTTCGCTTGGCCCACCGTCCATTACCATCCATTATGATTGCGACATGGGTGGGAAGTTTATCGAGTTGTATGCTATCCATTCGTGGTTGCCGTCAGATCGCCAGTATCTCTTTCTCTTTTTCCGTGTATGTCTTTTCTGCA
>DATKMQ010000060.1 GCA_035541755.1 Syntrophorhabdaceae bacterium | reverse complement strand
CGCCCGTTTTAGCAGAATGAAAGAAGGACATTTGCATGTATCAACCGCAGCCTTATGGAGCCTGAAGCCGTCGGTAGCCACGATAAAGCCTGAAGCAAGATCGAAACAGACACCGGTGAGGAGGTAGCGCGTCTCATCGGTGCTCACTGCAGGGAGTACACACTTAAGCGCAGGGATGAGGTTTGGAAGTGATGCAGTGATACTTCCCTCCGGCAGGGGTTCGATCTCCGGGAAGTCATGGGTCACTGATGCGGGGAGTATACAGCGTCCATTGATCTGAATGGAGTCGGCTGTGACTTTCATGAAAACATCCTCGACTTCATCACCTAATGCCCTCACTTCCTTGGAAAAGGTGTCCGCGCTGACAAGAAAGGAGGTAACGCCGGTGCTCATAGCAGGGATCGTTGCCGTGTAGGAGACCTCGAGGTCTGTCGCGGTGATCGTGATCGTTTCTTCCGTAACCTCAATCTTGACCATGGAGAGGACAGGCATGAGACCTTTCTTGGCGGTAACGTCGCAGATTACTTTGAGCACGGCCTGGAGTTCCTCGCGGTACACATTGATCTCAGCCGGGATGATGGTGGGGTGTGGTTCAGTGCCTGATGTGCCGGTCAGAAGATCAGGCGTGGTGAGTGGTTCAAAGGACTTCTCGGTCTGCTTCGGAGTAATGTCTGATGGTTTGGGTACCAGAGCAAGGGAGCGGACGCGCTCGATGGTATAAGTCGCTGTCTTATCGGTAATCTCCTTTGCTGTTACCTTCCACTCTTTAGGATTAAGGCCCAAGATCTCCATGGCCTCCCTTGGCTTACACTCTCCCTGGATCGTGTTTCTCTGTCCTTCATACTTTACGATGGTTTTCATGATCTTTCTCCTTATGTGTTGGATTTTGGTATACTACTATTACGCTCTGTGCTCATGCTGCCTCCACAGCATGACAGGCAATTCCCCGCCTGTGTTGACACAGGGCGCCTTACATCTTCTTCACGATTTTTACCGGATTGCATCCGCAGCAGAGCCTCGTCCAGAAGGCAAGCTCCTCTACAGGGAAGGTCGATGAGCCCAGCACGATGGTGTTGAATAATGGGTCGTATCTGGCATTGAGAACTGAACCGTTTTTGAGTTCGATTCGTATCTCGTGGTGTTTCCTTCCTGAGAGGGTCTCGGCCATTAAGCGGAACTGCTGTAAAACCACATCCTTCATTTATTGTCACCTCCTTTTTATGATCAATGCCCACCTGTCTACCGACAGGATGTGAAGCTTTAATAATCAGATTCGTCAATGATTTCCGATAGTTCATATTATAATCATATCAGACGTACCTCCTGTGTCAAGTAAATAGCTCAATAATTACGGTAACTTAGGAGAATATTACTCCATGTATTTAGAACTGATCTGGCATGGTTTTTGACCAACTACCGAGGTCGAAAATATGCTGTTTATTGTGATCGAAAGTTTAGTGCAGTGTGATTTCTATTATTCCAGTGGGAGCGTGTTGATACTATTGGATATGCGGTGGATGCTTAAGCGGCTTCGGAATAAACCATGAAGGTATGAGTAAGGGTGGGGTCGTAAAGATGCGGTACCGCGCATTTACCGTGGTATATGGCAGTTAACCTTACACCCGGTAATCCTCAATAAACGAAGGGCCGGCTGCTCGGATTCAATTCCTACCATGATGTAGTATCTCATGTCTGAGGCGGGCCCATTTCCTACCCTTATGTAGTTTATGTCGGTCCGCTGCAACGGTTTCAGCCTGTAGCAAGCCCAGGTCAGCAAGGATCCCGATCAGTGCTGACAGCTTAAAATCATTGATGTTACCTTCCGCAGCAAGACTGTCTCAGGAATACTTAGAGGTCACTGGCATGACTGTTGCAATTCCTGAGTATCAAGGAGCAAGACACAGGCGTCTTCGAACCGGGGTTGGTTTAAAGACGCCTGTTCCATTTTTCCTGGTCGGCAACAGAAAGAAGAAGAGGAAAAAGGCTCCATTGCAAGAAGGCAGTACTCACCATTGAGAACAGGTGAGAAAACTTTGGGAGGTGTAACATGAAAAAGATCGGATTGGCTGTTCTGGCATGTATGGTTCTTTCAGGTTTTGTTGCTGTACGCTCTGTCTATGCAGATGAGATAAAGGCTGTCGGGAGTACTCAGCAGGCAGGCACTTCCGATGCCGCGACACAGACAGACAAGGCCAAGGAACCGGAAACCCCCAAGGTAACAGGCAGCGGGTCAATCGGGTTTTATAACCAGTACATATTCCGTGGATACGAGATCGGCAAGAACGGGCTTGTGATTGAGCCGTCGCTCACCGAGTCGTATAAAGGTTTTACCGCTACGTTCTGGGGCAATGTGGATAGCAATGTACGCAACTCAACCTCTGCCGCCTTTCCCAATGAGGGCAGAAAACAATGGGATGAGACGGATTTCTCCTTGAGTTACACCTATACGGTAAGTAAATTGTCCATAACGCCTGGTTATACCTATTACGCCCTGAAATATGCCGAAGAGACGGAAGAGTTCTGGCTAACCCTGGCTCTCGATATGCTGACCAAGCCATCGCTTTCGGTGTATCAAGATATTCAGTCCTACAAAGGGACCTACTTTAACCTGGCTTTCGCCCACTCTTTCACACTGCCGAAGGATGTGACGCTGGATCTTGGCGCCTCTTTCGGATACGAGATAGGGGAGAGCAACTACTGGAAGACTTACGAAAAGGCCACGGGCGATTATACGGGAAGCAAATATCAGGGTTTTCATGACGGCATGGTGAAGGCGGGTCTCACGATCCCCATTACCAAAGCGTTTTCGATTCAACCTGTGGTCCAATACTGGTTCCCGCTTTCAGGGAATGCAAACAAGACATTTGGAACAGATCCGGCTACGGGCCTCAAAATACCGTATAACCCCAACGGGTATGTGCCGGACAATTTGATCTACGGAGTGGGCTTTACGTACAGTTTCTGATACCTGTGGCTACCGCACTGAAGCGGTGGCTCAACCCCTGACCGGTTGGGTCGGCTACCTCACAACCTCACCAGCCCCGCAATAGAGCGGTAAAAGCCTGATCGGTCAGGTTCAAAAAGCAGCAAAAGGGTTTTAGAGAGGTACGTGGTTAAGATGTGCGGAAGAAAAGACTCTGAATTGAGGAGGCTTAGAGTGAAAAGAAAATTGATTTTCCTGGTGTTGATACTGATGGTTTTCGGTCTACTCGCTGTGACGTTTGCGGCGGAGCCTCACATTCCGGGCGGAAATTCAAGCGGCGCAACAGATCATAAAAGAGCAGTCTCAACAGCTGAACGAGCGCATGAAACTGCAAGAGGAGGTGTATTATGGCTAACCAACAAGTGAAGGAAGGGGCAATATTGCCAAAACTTGGACTCACGGGCGCGACGATGAACGCGGCGGCCCTTATCGCCCCGGGGGCATTCCTGTGGATTACCTATCAGTTACAGGCTGCAGCAACGACGCCCAACGGGGCATCCGCGGCAAGCGATATCTGGATGGGGATTGTGCTGGCGCTCTTCGTGGCGTTTCTCACAGCCCTCTCATACGCACAGCTCGCGAAGATCTATCCTGAGGCAGGTTTTGCCAGTTGCGCCTATTTCGCAGAAAAGGCGTGGCTCGATGCAAAAAGTGAAAAAAGAAGCGGGCCCAAATCTATGGCCCGCATATCCAAATTGGCCACGGGCTGGTCGGCCCATCTGTTTTACTGGGCCTATTCAGGAGTTATGGCCGCTATGATGGCCACATTGATTGCCTATATCTACAATCAATTTACGGGCGCTGATCTGTCCATCACGAACCAGGCGATCATCTGCGTGGTCTTCACGATCGTGACGGGTTACATTGCGTACCGAGGGGTGACGGGGTCAACCATGACTTCTATCGGGATCAACATAATCCAATGGGCCACCCTCATTGTCTTTAGCGGCCTTGCTATCTGGTACCGGATTGCCAACCCGCAACACGTCACCCAGTGGGCTTTTTCAGGCGGGCTTGACATTATCAAGCCCCACGCGCTGACCGGTATAGTAGTCCAGTCAACCATAGCCATATTGATCCTCGTCGGATTTGAGAGCTGCACCGCCTTATCGGCTGAGACAAAGAACGCGGGGAAAACCATACCTAAGGCCATCATCATATCGCTTTTGATCCAGGGGGTCTTCGCCTATCTCATCGAATACTTTGCCGGAAGCTACATGATAAGCGACAAGCTCGTCAATGTGGCGGGCAAGGTTACAAGTACGGGTATGGCCGCGGCCGCTGCATCGAGCGCTCCTCTGGGAGACCTCGTGAAACTACTGGGCGACAGTATCGTGCCGGGAATAGGCTTCGGTCTCATGATCACTATGGCTGTTACCGTTGCTATAGCAATACTGGGAACCACTCTCTCGGCCATGAACACGGCTATGAGGATTTCCGCAGGTATGGCGGATGACCGGGAATTACCCTCGGGTTTAAGTTTTATTCACCCTGAATTCAGAACGCCTCACATGGCGTTGGTGGCCCTGATCATTGCCGTCTCCGTGATCGGTGTGATTGGTGTTCAAAGCGTGGTGGGTTTGACGGGCATTGCGCTTGCTTCAAACCTCGGGACTTTTATCCTCTACGGGCTCACTTGCGTATGGACCATCATAGCCTTCAAAGGAAGACCAGATTTTAGCGCTCTTAAACATGCCCTAATCCCCACACTGGGCGTTATGGTGAATGCACTCATGGTGGTCGCGATTCTTTATCTCTATACCACGGGTAATGCCGATGCAAAGGCAGAAGCCAAGATATGTTTTATGCTCGCCGGTGGATGGGCCATAATTGCTGCGATTTACGTGGCCATGACAACGGTGCGCAAAACCTATCGTTTCAAAATGGTGTCCGGTATGATCCGGCCCGAGCAGTTGAACATCGTCGTCGATGCTTTGAAAGAAGAAGACTACATCATGGGGATGACCGTGACCAAAGTTAAGGGCTTCGGCAGACAAAAAGGCAACACGAATGGTGGCGCCGATGGTGAGCAAATCACCTTCGTGCCCAAGATAAAAGTCGATGTTCTGGTCAGAGAATGGGATGTCCAGGCCGTTATGGACATCATCGGCGAGGCGGCCCGCACCGGCAATGTGGGCGATGGTAAAATATTTGTTGTTGACGCATCGGAAGCCATGAGGATACGCACAGGCGAACGAGGAATCGAGGCCATATAAGGAGGATGCCATGAAAAAGATCGAAGCAATAATTCGTCCCGCGAAGGTAGGAGACGTATATACAGCCCTGGAAAAGGCGGGCTGTCCAGGTCTTATGTTCAGCGAGATTGAAGGCCAGGGAAAGCAAAAGGGCATCGAGCAGGAGTTTCGCGGAAAGAAATACAAGACCGCTTTGCTCACCAAAGCAAAGCTTGAAATTGTAGTCGATGATCCTGATGTTGACAAGATCGTACGGGCCATATGCGAGGCCGGTACAACGGGGACGGCAGGAGACGGGAGGATCTTCATATACGACATTACCGAAACCGTTCGGGTGAGCACCGGACAGAGAGAAAGTACCATCGGATAAGGGACGAGCGGTTTCAAAGCTCCCCAATACAAAAGAAAGGAGTATTAAGATGAAAAAGATCGAGGTAGTCATTGCTTCGTTTAAGGTCAATGATGTAAAGAGGGCACTCACAAGGATAGGTATCACTAAAATGACAGTATCAAAGATGCGCTGGTTGGGCGGTCAGGCTGGGTACTGCAGAGGTGGTAAGTATGAAAGCAAGTGGGCACCGGCGTTCCTCTCCAAGACAAAGATTGACCTGGATGTGGCCGAAAAGGACCTGGAAAGGGTGTTAGGCGCAATAGAGGAGAGCGCGGAGGGCACCGTGTATGGAGACGATAAGGTTTTCGTTTATTCCCTTGATGACATCATAGAGCTTCGGGGACAAGCAAAAAGTGCAGCAACTATCTGACATATGATGGAACATAATAATGTGTCGCATGAGGGGAGAATGACATACCTTATCTGGCTTATCTTCATTTTTTCGGCAATCCTGGAAGCAGGAGGCGATGCGGTTATCCGGAAGGGGCTTCGCGGACGCTGTTTCTCCCTCGTCCTTACGGGATGCGCTATGTTGGGTTGTTACGGGATCATCGTCAATACCGTGAGGTGGGATTTCTCGAAACTGCTCGGCATTTACGTGGCGATTTTTGCGCTCATCAGCGTGCTCTTTGGACGATTTGTATTCAAGGAAAACATACCCCCCGCTACCTGGATCGGACTCATTGTTATTATTGGCGGAGCCATGATCGTCCAGTTCGGAAACAGTATTTAGACGGAAAGCATATTCCTTTAGTCTTCCAATGAGTTTGTCAATTGGTCCCCCCTGGAGCCTTTCCGGACTCGGTGAGAGCGCCAAGATGCGCACAAATCATTCTGACCACTCTAGATGCAAGAATGGAAGAATGAGGAGTGCATTCCTCAAAAATCATGTTCCGATAGAAGTCGGACACAAGCAGCGGGGTCAGGCCTTGCACAGGCTCAAGAAACAGTATAAGTTATGAGAGATATGCGGCTCGATCAGGAACTCTATCACGAGATCTTCGGTTCAGTTTTAGACAGGACCGAAATGACACCTTTTTTGCTTTTACCCGCCGGCAACTATGTTGCGGCACTCAAGCAGGCAACCAAGATGATGGTCAACCGCGGTTTCGACGCCCTCGACGGCGAACTTGGGGGGAGTGAACGCGAGCGCGCGACGCGTTACATCCAACGCTCATATGCGATTATATTCGACGGGCTTTTACCTTTCGTTGCCGCGCAGCTGGAAGAGCTGACCGCCCTGCACTCTTCGAACGAATCACTCTACCGCGACTGCCTGCGTTCCCTGACGGTAGCGAAAGCGATGCTGCAGGACTCTCAGTTCCGACTGCTCGTGGACGAGGATCCCCGCCACCTCCTTCTGCTGGCCTCCTCACGAAGATATCCCCACGTGTTTTCCGGGTATGGAGGGAACTCGCTGGAAGTTCCAGCGGCCTGGCAGCAGTCCGCCTGCTGTCTTCTTAAGACTGCGCATCTCATAAAATCAATTGAAGAGGACAGCCAGGACATTAACGATTATGTCCAGCTCGCATTCTTCTTCAGACAGCGAGGACAGCGCCTCGATACGCTTTTCGACTACGACTGGGAGAGACCGGTGCACCTTCCGGACAACGAACCCTCTCAGCGGGCCTTTGTAAAGATCTCCACGTTCTTTCGCCGTCTGCGAGAGTCCCTGGTTTTTGACCCGTCTAAAGGATGTCTCGTTTTCAACAGCGGGGACGGAGTGGACGTCGACATCGCCGAGATCAAGGCGCGGCTCAAGAGTCCGGAAAGCATGGTCATCAAACTGGGCAAGAATGTGGAAGGAGAAGCCTACGATATCAGGGATATCCTAGCGATTACGTTTATTCTCACCGACATCGATGACACACTGAAGCTCTTCCATGCTCTACAGAAAAGGGGCGTGATTCTGCAGGAAAATACCGCGTCACACTCGGTTACCCAGACGCTATTTGATGAGCCGGAACACATGAAAGAAGCCATACGCCGGCTTATGATCAGCCTCTCCCGGAGCGGAGGAGGTAACCTCGTACCCCAAGAGGAGCAGCTATTTGCGCACGCGCGAATCTTCTATGAGGCGCTCGGCAAGAATACGGAGGAAAACGTCCATTCGTCCCGGAAACACAGGAAGATCCAGTGCAAGATCGCATTCTCTTTGCCGATCCATCGCGCTACGAATACGAACAAGATTTTGATCCCTGGCACGCCTCTTTACGAAGGCAGGGATAAAATAGACAAGACAACCGAGCAACACACGCTGGGGGTCGAGCTACGCATTTCGGACGTGGAGAGCTGGCGGACCTCCGAACGTACGGGTGATTCGCACCATGACGCGTATAAATTCCGCCAACTGGTCCATGTCATGAACCGGGTCTTCAAGAACGTATTCAATTTTCCCGAAGAGGGTTTTCCTCAACTCCGAAGAGATCAGACAGTAATCTTTCATTGATTCGCAACCGGGACTCCGTGCGCCTCCCGATGAATTCTGCGCACTGCATTTCTATCGGTAATCCTTAGTTCTTCACGAAAAGAAAAGATGATTCACGCTATGGCCCTAATGATTTGTCCGCTCTTTCATCCGCACTTGACCGTAACCTTTTAAGATACTCTTATTCTACGAATGTAGTATACTTCTATCAGGAACCGATACCGACAGGTGGATGAGATGCCGCACCCGGACAAGAGCACAGAAGAGCTCCTCCATGAACTATCGACACTTTGCAGCCAGGTAACTGAATTGGAAGAGGAGAAACTTCTCTGGAAACGGACCGATGATGCCCTGGCTGAAGAGAAGAACAAACTGCAAGCACTGGTTGACTCCCTCGAATATGGGATCACCATACAGGACAGGGATTATAACATCATCTTTCAGAATAAAACCCTTCAGGACATGTTCGGTCATATCGGAGACAAGTGTTATCGGACTTATGAATTTAGTGAAAAAGTATGTGAAGGCTGTCCGGCGGAACTGGTGTTTCTAAATGGCACGCCCCATAGTTCTGAACGAAGGGTGCTTATGCCTTCGGGAGAAACCATTATCTGGGAAAATACGGCAACTCCCCTGAGAGACGCCGGAGGAAACATTACGGGTTGTATCG
>DATKMQ010000059.1 GCA_035541755.1 Syntrophorhabdaceae bacterium | reverse complement strand
CGACATTGAAGATATTGGCCTCTTTGTCCTTGTTGATGGCTACAATATTTTTTGCCCCCAGGCAGCCTGCCAAATGGGCCATGGCGCCGGAAAGACCAATGGCGAAGTAAATCTTCGGGCTGACGACTTTTCCGCTCTGGCCGACCTGGAGCGTGGCCGGAGCCCATCCCTCGTCGCACGCAACCCGGGTAGCGCCCACGGCACCGCCGAGTATATCGGCAAGTTCGCGGAGCTTGGCGAAGTCCTGGGCGTTGCCCATACCGCGTCCACCGGACACGACGATTTCGGCGTCTTCCAGTTTCACGCCTTCGACCTGTTCCTTAATCTTTTCTACGACCTTCACTTTCAGAAGTGAAGCGTCGAGTTTGTCCTCCACGGGAACAACCTTACCCTCACGTGCATCGGCGCGTTCTGCCGGGCCAAAGACTTTCGCCCTGACCGTAGCCATCTGAGGACGAGCGGCTTTGGACACCATTGTGGCGTGGGCGTTGCCGCCGAAAACGGGCCGAACCGCCAGGAGAGATTTTGTCGCGGCATCGATAGAGAGCGTCATGCACTCCATCGCAAGCCCGCCACCCAGACGGCCGTTGAGCCTGGGAGACAGGTCACAGCCTATGTCAGTATGACCGAACAATATGATAGCAGGGAGCGCCTTCTTGCAGAGATTTGCCGCTACCTGGGTATATGCATCAGAGTTGTACGCATCGAGCGCGGCATCTTCGGCGGTGTAGACAGTATCGGCGCCCAAAGCAATCGCCTCTTGCGCGAGTTCGCCCGCCTTGCTGCCCATTAGAAGAATACTCAACTCCTCGCCAAGATCACCGGCGAGTTTTCTTCCGGCCCCGAGAAGCTCCACGCTCACAGGGGATAGCTTTCCTTCTACGATTTCGCCACATATTAAAACACCTTTATAGTTATCCATGGAATTATCCTCCGTTATATCAGATTGGCGAGCTTGGAAGCCAGGTTTGTAGCGGCTTCACCGGGTGTAGCGCCGGTAACCATTTCGCATTCGACCTTGCGTGACGGTACGGTGAGGCCGACAACCTCGGAATGAGCGTTGGCCTTATCAACCGCGCTTGCATCGGCGCCGACATCGGCTGCCTTCCAGATCGGAATCACCTTCTTGCGGGCCATCATGAGCCTCATACCGGCAGGGAGACGGGGCATGCCGATTTCGCTGCTGACGGTGACGAGACTGGGAAGAGGGGCCTCTACTATCTCAAACCCGTCGCTTACGATCCTCTTGACTTTAACGCCTCCATCAACCCCTTCTATATCACAGGCGAGCGTGACAACCGGAATGCCGAGTATCTCGGCGAGGATGGAGCCGACCTGGCCCGCACCCCAATCTGCTGACTGGCGGCCGCAGAGGATGAGATCGTATGAGCCGACTTTCTGAATGGCTTTTGAGAGCACGTGGGCGATGCCGAAACTATCGAGGTTGTCGAAGGCGGGGTCGGACAGAACAAACCCGTCATCCGCGCCCATGGAGATGGCGTGTTTGACGATATCGGCGGCTTTATCCGAGCCTAAGCTCAGCACGGTGATCTTTCCCTTGAGCTTGTCTTTAAGCCTGCACGCAGCCTCTACCGCACGCTCATCGTACACACTGATCACCGGAGGTACCCCTTGAGGAGGGATCACCTGCTTGGTTTCCGGGTCGATCTTAAATTTGGCCGGTGGTATCTCGGGGTCAAGCACTTGTTTAATACAGACGATGATATTCATATAATCTCCTTTCCTGGTTAAGATTGTTTCATAGCTGCTTCAACAACTTCGATGAGATCTTTTGCCTTCAACGAGTCCTTAACACCTTTTTGTTCGATGCCCTCTTCAAGCATTTGCAGACAGTAAGGACATGAGGTCACCACCGTATCGGCTCCGGTTTTGATGACTTCGTCCATACGCACATGGTTGATTTTTGTGGTGCCGTGCTGTTCTTCTATCCACATGTGTCCGCCTCCGCCGCCGCAGCAGAAGGTCGTCTTTTTCGAGCGTTCCATCTCCTTTAACCTTGTCTTCGGGATACTCTCAATGATCCGGCGGGGTTCCTTATACACTTCATTATAACGGCTCAAATAGCAGGGATCGTGGTAGGCAATGAGGGAATTAGCGTCGCTCGCCAGTTTCAGTTTACCCTCGCTCAGTAGGTCGGCTATAACCTGCGTATAGTGGACCACCTGGAAAAAATCGCCGCCGTAGAGAGGGTACTCGTTCTTTAAGGCGTTGTAACAGTGGGGACAGGAGGTGATGATCTTTTTGATATTGTAGGTCCTGAATATCTCAATGTTTTCCTCTGCCGAGATCTGGAACTGGAACTCGTAGCCCGCTCTCCGCGCGGGATCGCCGCAGCACGGTTCCGCCTCACCCAACACGCCGAAATCGACGCCGGCTGCTTTGAGCACCTTGACGAGCGACAGGGTGGCGAGCACGTTACGGTCAATTAGTGCCCCTGTGCAACCCACCCAGAACAGGGTGTCCACGCTTTCGTCAGTTGCGCCGAGTATCTTCAACCCCATGTCATTCGTCCAATCTCCTCGTAATCTCAGCGACTGGGCGCCGGCCCAGGGATTGCCTCTGGTTTGCATGTTTCTTAACATGAGCTGGGCGCTCTCGGGCATCTTGTTCTGGGCAAGCACGAGATTTTGTCTCATCTGGATAAGCTTGCGCACGTGCTCGATGCTTACCGGACATACCTCCTGGCAGGCGCCGCAGGTGGTGCAGGCCCAGATTTCGTCCTCGGTTACCACATCGCCGATGAGATTCTTGCCCTGACCCTCCCCGGGTTGTGCTCCATTGGTCTGAAGTAGCTGAGGCCCGTCCTCAAGCAAATGGTCTTTGATGTGCCGGAGAAACTCCCTCGGCGACAGGGTCTTGCCGCTTGCCTGCGCGGGGCAGCCCACGTGGCACCGGCCGCATTTCGCGCATGCATACGTATCGAGAATATCCTTCCATTTCAGGTCCTGGAGCTTTGATACGCCGAGATCCACGGACCCTTCGCTTTCCATGGCCTCAAGGGCTTCGAGAGGAATGGGCTCAAGCACAACCTTGCGGTCGAGCGGCCGGAACAGAACATTAAATGCGGAGGCAAGCACATGGAGATGCTTGGACCTGGGTATATATATGGTGAAGACGAGGATCACCGTGTAATGAAGCCACCATGCCCCGTGGGATACGGCGATCAAAGTATCCTTAGCTATACCCGCGCCCGTGAGGAAGCCGGCTATGGTAGTCGTTATGGGAGGTAAGCCCGATGTCTCGCCTTGAGCGGCGAACGCAAAGCTCTCGATGGTGAGATGGAGCGCCATAAGGATGAAGACCAGGAACATGATAAAACCGGCTTCAATGCTTATTTCCAGCCTGGCGGGCCGGACGATGTAACGCCTGATGGCCGCCCATACCATCGCGAGCATAACGAGAACTGCCGCGATATCGAGAATCGATAAGAACGCTGTTTCGAAAGCGCCCCCCATGATAAAGGAGCGAAGGCCAAGTCCCTCGCTAAAACCGATAAGCACGATATAGCTTAGAAGAAAAAAGCTGAAGCCCCAGAACATGACCGCATGGCCGATACCGGCCAGGTCCTTTGCGGTAACGCTTTTCAGAGTGCACCACTGGGGGATAACCACTAAGAACATGTTCTTGATCCTCTCCCCCATTCTGTCAAAGCGGTTTTCCGGCTTGCCGAGGCGCATGAGGCGGTAGAGAAAAACCATCCTCGGTACAAATAAACCCATGGTGATGAGGAACATGACCCAGAAGATGACATATCCTGATATGCCAAAATAGGTCGCGCTAACTGGCGACATAACTACCTCCTGCGCGTTTATGAGGTCGTATAGCTCTCGTCATTCCTGCCGACACGTGTATCCGATAGATACATTCCCGCACGCCTATCGGAATGAATAAGGCTATTCTCCCCTGTTAGTACTTTTATTGTTTGCCGGTGCCTTCTCTTGTGAAAAAAATATCAAATCGTCTAATTCTTGTCAAGAGCAAATGAGAAAAAACAGGCGCGCCGTGGCGAGCCCCGTTCGAAGGCGCATTTCATGGCTTCGTTTTGTCTCCGAGCGAGCCCGCATTAAGTCCGTCGCCATGCGATTCGTGGGTCGCTGTTGGGCTATTCTGTGCTCATCGGTATCGGGTCATCGAGGCGATTAACCCCCAAGCCCCTGAGAGGTGCGGTTTAGGCCTTACATATGAATGAAGGCACGGGATAGAATCGAGTCCTCAAGGGTCAGTGATTTTGTCTTATCAAGCCTTTTTTGATTGCGCCAGGCGGGCCATAGCGTCCGCCACCTTTTCCACACCGTATTTGTCTATCATGGACGTAAGCCCTATTTCCACATCCTCTGGCCTCTTCTCTTCTTCCACTTCCTCTTCCTTTTCTTCATAGACGAGGACATTATTCACGCATACTTCAACGCACTTGGGCTTTTCCAGGGGCGGATCATTTTCGCACATGTCGCATTTGAGCGGAAGGCCGGAATCGGGCTCCTTAAATATGTCCCTCGATGGGCAGACAGCCCTGCAGAAATCACACTCGTCATATTCCTTGCCGTCTATCACGTATACGTCTCTGCCCATGCATTCGGCGGGTGTGTATTCGCCCGCAAACACAGGGAGCCATTTGTCCTGAAGTCGGTTAGTCAGGATCTGAATACGGGAACGGGCGGGGTTATTGCTGCTATATTTCGGCGTGGCGTGAAAGGCGGAGCAGACAATCTCACATCCCCGGCAGCCGTTGCATTTATCAGCATCTATCTTGATTCTCTTGATTATTTTCTTAATCCTGGCCATCTTTCAATATACCTCTCTTTTCTAAGTCTTCGGCAACATAGTCAAGATCCAATTCGTGTAATCTTTCTCTGGTAGGGACCCCGTCCATATTCCACCCCTTGAATGTGTAATACGTGTCAAGGAGGTTTTTTTCGAGATCGGGAAACCTTTTTTTCCAGTGGTCTTCCGGCGGTTTCTCGTCAGAGCGTGTCATACCCAATCTATTGTTGAGCGCCCGGTGCAAATTCCGGCTCCTGTTCACTATCTTCTTGAGACCAGCCTCGTCTAAATCAAGGCCGGTAGCCGCCGAAATGATCTTAGGATAATTATGTATGTGATATGGGGGCTTGAGACAGAATGAGGACATACCTGCGCACACACAGCAGGCGTCATCGATATTGTGCAACATCTCCATCCAATCGACGATTTCAGAGCATATATCGGGGGTAGGGTAGTATGGTATGCCCTTCTCTCCTGACTGTTCCCAGTTGAGGAGCCACTCCTTCCATTTAGGATCCGGGAGCTGGGGCCAGTCTTTTACGAACGCCTCTCGCTGCTCCATGGTGGGGAATGCGGCCTGCGGCCAATTTCCCTCGATCTGCGTGATGCTGATCTTTTCGTTTGTCGCGTACATAAGAAAATAGAGGGGGTCGAGCATAGAAAGCTTGAGAGGGAGCTGCTCATGTCTCTTTATGGTATTGTGGTCGAAGGCCTCGGCACCGTTCCCGATTGCCCGCGCAGCATAGTAGACCCCGTCGGCCAAAACATCCCCGATGCCTTCCCGATGAGCTACCCGATCTAAAAGCCAGACAAATCTCTCTCCTTTGTCGCTTGGAGCCCCTTCAAAATCCTTGTCGGTCAGGATACCCGCTTCGTACAGTTCTATGCCGAAGGCGATGATCTGCGGGGTGGAGAATGAATCCATCCCGTATTCTGTGGCACGTTGCAGGGTTCTCCACGCAAAATCCATACTGTCCTGATAGGACGCCATCGCGTAGGTAAGTTTTCCGAAGCATTTGGCCATATATCGAGGAGTATCTTTATAAGAAATAAGGGCGCCGCAATGTTGAGGGCAGTTAAAGCAGCTTATCAACCGTTTAATCCCTTCTTTCTGGACCCTCGGCCACTCTTCGGCGATTTCTTTGGTCCAGAAGCCCTTTCTTCGGGTGCGTGCATTTCCCCACATGAAGTTCTCGGTGTGCCACTTCTCGTCGGTATGCACCATCTCCTGGGGAGACCCGATGCCGGACAGAATCGTCATCACATCAGGGATGGGGTTTGTGTTCCGAAAGTTGATGTATTCGAGCATTTCCTTCATATGCTGCATGAACTCCTCGCCCCGGGCAAGATTCACGTCCTTGGTTCCGCGCACCGCCACCGCCTTTAATTTCTTGTCTCCCATAACGGCGCCACCCCCGAGCCGGCTTGCGCTGGAGCGACCCTGTTCTATGGAGGCAGTGAAGCACCTGTTCTCGCCGGCAAGTCCGATAGCGGCCACCTGGGCCTTGGGGTCCCTGAGCTCGTTCCGGATGAGGTCCTGGGTTTCCAGGGCGCCTCTACCTTTCAAGTGAGTAGCATCCCGTATCTCGACCTTATCGTTGTTGATGTAGATGTAGACCCAGTCGGGTGACTTGTTGCGAAAGATCACTTTGTCGTAACCGGCGTATTTAAGCTCCGCAGACCAGAATCCTCCCATCATGGGGTAGGCAAGCAAGTGCGATTGGGGAGAGATGAAGGTGACGATACTCCGATTGGCGCTGAATGCCGGCGTGGCATTGAGAACACCTGAACTGAATATTAACATATTTCCATCATCGAACGGTTTGGTTTCGGGGGGAACGCGGTCCCAGTGCAGTTTGACGCTCGTGCCGAGACCTCCAAGGTGAGTTTCCATCAATTTCGGGTCGGTCTCCACCCGCTCGATGTTTCCTGTGGCCAGATCAATTTCCAGATTATATCCTGTTTCTCCATATCTCATGTTACACTCCTCTAAAGTATCGCAGTGACCATGCCCGAACTGCTTGTAGAGCTTGTGAATTTTATCTCAAAAAGGGGCTCTGTGTCAATACCAATCTTCCTAAAAACACACCAATACATACCATAAGGGATATATCTAATACAGAATATACAAATTGGTACCGATAATCTATTGAGATTTCTCCAAAGATCATGGTAGTAAGAATATTGCGGTTGTCGGGCCTGAGTTTTTATGTCCCAAAAGGTCGATAGTCCGTAAGGTCGGGTGAGGGTTTGCATCGAGGTCTGTTACGAGGAATTATGGAACACGGGGGTTTATCAGTCTCCTTTGAGGATGCTCAAAGGATCGTCTTAGAGGCTGTCAATCCCCTTGGTTGTGAAAGTGTTCATCTTCTTGAGGCGTCAGGTCGTGTTCTCTGTGAAGATATCATATCAGACACACGTATACCTCCGGTGGACGATTCTGCAATGGACGGCTATGCGATTATCGCGGAGGATACCCGTGGGGCATCGCGCGATAGTCCGGTAAAGCTTAAGATAGTGGGGGAAATTCAAGCCGGGGGGTTGAGGGCCGACAAAAGGGTCCTAAGAGGAACGGCCATACGAATAATGACGGGTGCGCCCATGCCTGAAGGGGCTGATGCGGTAACCCGATTCGAAGATACCGAAGAACGGGGTGGTTGGGTCAGAATATTCTGCGAAACGGACAGATACAGTAATTACAGATTAGCAGGAGAGAACATCAACAAAGGTGATACGATTTTAAAGAAGGGCCATCGAGTAGGGTCCGCCGATTTAGGCCTCATTGCGTCACTCAACCGCAACCCCGTGGGGGTATACAAACAGCCGACCGTTGCAATTATCTCCACCGGTAACGAACTCGTTGATATGGGGGAAGAAATTAGGATCGGTCAGACGAGAAACATCAACGCCTACACGCTATATTCCGAAGTGAAGAAATACGGCGGCCTGCCCGAATATCTGGGGACTGCAAAAGACACGCCGGAAGATACCAGGGAAAAATTCCTAAGCGCGCTCGGATCGGATGTCACGATTTCAACCGGCGGCGTATCCATGGGAAAGTACGATTTTGTGAAAGAAATACTCGCGGACCTCGGTATCGGGATCCAGTTCGAGAAGGTCAACATCAAACCCGGGAGCCCATTTACGTTCGGGATTAAGGGTAACAAACTCTTCTTCGGCCTGCCCGGAAACCCTGTTCCCACCTTGACGTCGTTCATCCAATTTGTGAGGCCTGCGCTTCTTAAGCTGATGGGCGCCACAAAGATACATAAGCCGATGGTCCACGCATTTCTGGAGCAGGACATCGTATCCGTTCAGTCACATCATTTGATAAGGGGTCTCTTCACGGTGAGAAGTAACGAGTTTTATGTTTCAAAGACGGGCAATCAAAAGCCCTCGGTCCTTCGTTCCATGAGCGAAGCAAACTGTCTCATTGTCATCCCCGAGCATGTCACCCACGTGAAGGCGGGAGAGAAGGTCACGATTCAATTGATCGACCACGGCGAGACAGCGTAGAGATTCGAGAAGTAATCTCTCTTAATGATGAGGCGGATATTTAGTGCTGGCAGTTGTTACAAGGCTTGATGGACGAACAAGGTTTCCAGCTCATCATCAAAACTGCGGGAGATAGCAGATGGAACGCGAGGAATTACAATCTGGTGCTTGCTTAAAAAAATCACCGTTTCTCGTGGTGAAGCGCGCAAGCGACGGTGTTCGTGTCTATAGCAAATTGCACGGCAACCTGACGTCCTTTGATTTTGATGTGAGCCGGGTCCTTAGCGTATTTGACCCCGAAAACCGTGTCGAATCGGCGGCAAAGAAGATACCGGGCATGTGCGCACGTGATCCTGTGGGACTGATTCGAGAGCTCTACGAAAAACGGTTTTTGGTAGAGAAGGACACGAGTGCGGAAGACCTATTCTCAGAACATGTTCGAATAGTGAGCAGCAAGAATAGGATTCCTAAGGTCTCGAAGGTTACGTTCTTAGTGTCTGCCAGCTGCAATCTTACATGCAGAGGCTGTTACCATCATTTTTATGATTTTAAGAGCGCTGACATGGACCCCGACATTGCTGATCGAATCCTCACCGGGCTATTCCCTTACTTAAAGAAGAGGGGCGTGGAGGAGTTACTCATATCATTTCTTGGTTATGAACCGCTCT
>DATKMQ010000058.1 GCA_035541755.1 Syntrophorhabdaceae bacterium | reverse complement strand
CTCTCATTGCTTCACCAGCAATTTCCATCAGTAATCCTTTTTGACTGAAATTTGCGAAATGGACTTTTAAAAGAACATCGCGACTTACAATTGGCAATCGAGGACAGAATACGCCTAAAGTTTTTTGCAGACAATTTCGAAGTACGATGATAAAATTCTTGGATGACAGAGAGCAGGCCCTTATCAGTCAAGCCCGTGCAGGAAGCCATGCCAGGATCTGAGGATCGTTATCGTTCCCTTTTCGAAACCAGCCTGGACGGCATGCTACTTACTCAACAGGATGGCACCGTACTCGCTGCCAACAGCAGGGCATGTGAGATGTTTCTGATGAAGGAAGAAGAACTCCTTCGTGTCGGCAGGCCAGGCGTGATGGTGGATGATGAAAGCCTGAAGGCAGCCATCGCGGAGCGGGCCAAGACTGGGAGATTTCAGGGTGAACTTATGGCACGCCGCTCTGATGGCTCCACTTTTTCAGTTGAGGTTTCGAGCACACTCTTTACCGCAGCGAACGGTCAAGAAATGACGGCCATGACCATTCGTGATGTCACAGAGCGCCGGCGGGCCCTAGAGGCGTTAACAAAGAGCGAAAATCGTTTCCGCTCCCTCTTTGAAACTTCACAGGACAGCATTCTCGTTGTGGACAGGGACACGGGGGACATCATTGCGGCCAATGGTGCTGCGTGCAGTCTCTACGGTTATACAGAAGACGAATTCTTGCGCATAAAGAACCTCGACGTCTCCTCTGAGCCGGACAAAACCAGAGCTGCAATCAACAACTTAGTTACCAGAGTACCCCTACGTCACCACCGGAAAAAAGACGGCACCATCTTTCCGGTTGAAATTGCGGGAGGCTACTTTGTGGAAGACGGCCGCCGCCTGCATACTGCATTTATTCGTGACATAACAGCCCTTAAGAGCGCACAGGAAGAATTGAAGGGACATCGCGACAGATTGCAAGAGTTAGTGAAGGAACGCACCGCGGAGCTCGAAAAAAAGACCCTGGTCGTGGAAGAGCTCAACGCGGCGCTCAAGTTGTTGCTGCATCAGGTGCAGGAGGAAAAGGAAGCCCTGGGACAGCAACTGGTCGCAAACGTGAAACGACTCGTCCTCCCATACGTCCGAATGCTTATGAAGGGCAAACTCGAGGAGCGGCAACGCTCTTTACTCAGCATTATGGAGGGCAACCTGAACGAGATTGTATCCCCCTTCCTACGCAACATCCAACAGCTTGGTCTCACTCCACGGGAAACCGAGGTGGCAAATCTGATACGGGACGGCAGGACGAGCAAAGAGATCGCTGAGGTCATTGGAGTCGGCAATCGAGCAATCGACTCCTACAGGAACAGTATCAGAAAGAAGCTCAAGTTAAACAACAAAAAAACTAATCTTCAAACTCATCTTAAAACCCTCTGATAATACACTAATTATTAGTGTATTCCTAATGCATTTAATTAGTATCAAATTTTTAATACTTTCCATGTATAATCCTTCCCATGTCCGATGATGGGATAAAGTTGGAGGGGATGCGGGGTATTTTTCTCTGTCCTTCTTGCGGAAAAAAGATCGACCTTCTCCGGTTTGGCAATGGATGGGTAGGAAGGTGCTGCGGGCAAATCGTCTATAACAGCGATGGCTTACCTGAGGGTAAACCGGGCATCGGCCCCGATCCGGCCTCTGATGTGCTTCTGACTCCCTAACCCGATTTCGGGCGGGCAGGTACGAACGGCTGATCACATGATTGCCATTAGCCTTTGCGAGGACAACCCAGTATGAGATTGAAGTCTTTATCAGATAATCTGAAGAAGGTTAATCCGTGGTTGATACCATCTACATTGTTCATCCTGCTTGTATCCATTCCAGCGCTATACAAACTCGATATCGTGGTGCAATGGCTCTATATACTGGTCACTGCAGCCGCATTCGCAACGCTTTTTCTTGCGGTTATATACATCTATAAATACTGGAAGGAGACAAGGACTCTTATCGCGGCCTCCAGTAACACCGAGCAGAGATCAGATGACACATTCACTTATTCGATTATGCCTGTCATGGGTTTCACACCGAAAAACACTGAGGGATTCGAGGCTCTCTACGTGAAAAATAAAGGAAAAGGACCAGCCCTTAACGTTTCGGTTCTTAAGATGCCATTGCCGGACAGTGCGCACCTGGTGACCGGCGTGGGCAGCGCATTTGGGCACAACGCCCAAATCAGCGAGCGGTACTCGATTGTGGGTCCAGATGAAGAATTACTCTTTTTCCGTGAAGACGATTATGCTGCAAAAAGGATACAGATCCAGATCACTTTCCATGACATGTTCAAAAGGAGATTTATCTGGGTTTTTGAGGGTAAGCAGCGCGAGCTCGCACTAAAGGAGTGGAATGTTGGCTAAGCTCCCCTGACCTTACTGACCTGCCTCCAATTAATCGGTCCAGAGGTCGAGTAATACCCTCGGCTGAATGGGGGCTCGATTGAATAGGCCCCTTTTTTATCGGTGCCCCGGCTCATTATGCTTAAACCCCGGTTGGTCCGTATTTTCTGCCAGAGCGTCTGCTACCAAAAATCTTTATGGGATAAGACCAGATGCCCGATAATCCTTGTGACGTGCTTGAGTCCCCTCGAATAGCCTGCGACCGAACAGGGAGGATCGGCCTGGAATTCTGTATCGGCCATCTCGTAGCAACTCTTTGGTTTCTTTCCTCCCCTTTCCCGACCTGAGGTATCAGACCGACAAGCCTATCATCCGAGGGCGGCTCTTGTCTGGGAATCAGTTCCTTGAGTTCGGACTTGCGCTCATTCAATCTACGTCGACGCACGCGGTTTATGTGGCTGTTTTGTTTATACTTCAAGTATGTATGCAAGGAACAGGAAGCTGGTACAAAACGCCTTTCTTTTGCACTTTCAGGTTTTGCCCGCCATGCACCCTTGTCCATGGTTGAATAGCAATAACGGCATACGACTGCTCTGGCATTATTCTCTCGTTTACAGTTCGGACATTCCTTGGTAGCGCCTGTTCTAACTCCTTCCGCAATCACTTGACGTGCTAGGCCGATAAACCTATCATGCAAGGGCAGGTCTTGTGCTGGAATCAATTCCTGGAGTTCGGCCTTCTGCCGATTGAATCTCCGAAGACGCACACGGTTTATGTGCCTGTTCTCTTTGTGGTTCAGATAGGTCCGCAAGGAACAGGAGGCTGGTACAAAACCCTTTTCTTTGTCATTCGCTTCGGCGGATGCTCGGATTTTTGCACTCCATGCACCCCTGTCCACGGTTGAATAGCAATAACGGCATACGACTGCGGTGGCCTTGTTTTCTCGTTTGCAGTTCGGACATTGCTTGGTCTCGGTCAGTTTATTAATGGGTGGGCCAGTTATGTTGAGGTTACACATCATGCCAAGGGAAATGCAGGATCTATGCCAGGTTCGCAGGGCCTGTAGAGTGGCGTCCAGTCTCACGATGCATAACTAAGTTATACTTAATCCTTTAAATCCTCCATCTTTTTTCTGTGATCACCGACGAAAATTGTAGATAGAATAGGTTAACAACGCAAAAACAAATTCATTTTCGACCGTAGTTTCTCACGTAATGCATGGTTTCACACGAAACATGGAACGTGTACCTTTCACATCCATCGCACAAACCCCATCACCACAAACTCCACTCAGCTACCTATGTGAGCCGAAATGATATAACCCTTGAAATTATCTCGAAGGTAATCCTGCGGCACCAGGGTAATAAAAACACTTAGATGTATCTCGGAAGGATCAGCGAGGCTGAGGCGTTACGCTGGGTGGCTGTGCTCCACGGAAAATGACTCAACTAACAACCGAGCCTCTATCTCCCGGACTCATTATTACAGTCGGCGATCTTACCTTGGTCTGACCGCCCTACGACTCGACACTTGTAGGTAGAGGAGTTCTTCGGCCTCCGAAAAGACATTCTTGGATTGAAACCTACGACGCTTCGCTTCCGGTTGAGAAAATTAGGTATTGGGAAGCCTTCGGAGATGGTCTCCTCGAAGTGATTACCAGACCGCCTGGTGGACTTATGCTGCCTTTCAACCCGTACTTCTCGTTTCTTCGTCAGAAGACCAAGGCTCGATTAGTAGGTATAATTCCCTCCCCTTTCACTCCCTCCTGATGCCGGCGTTGACGCTCATCAGCTCCACGATCTTGTCGAGGTGCTCCACAATGTGGTTGATTCGGAATGCCCGCGCGCCATGGACTGGCTCCTCGCCCCCTGACCCGTGCATTGTTTTGTTCAGCAATTTCCATCGTTAACGCTTTTGACTGGAATCCTCAGTTTGATGCTCTTGATCGATGTGCAAGATTGCATGATGGTACCTTTCTTCTCCCCCGGAGTTGCGCGTAATTTCTTATCCGTGCTATGCTTGTATGCCGATTATGGAGCGAAGATATTCAGCATGATTACTGTCCAGGGCCAAAGACCTTTCGCGTAATTCAATAGGAAAATACCCTTCAGTGGTGAGCAGAGCGCAAATGGTCTCTCTCAAGCGTCTGAACGCTGGGCCAGGATAAGGAAAAAAACGAGCACACGCAGTACCCTCAAGGGAGAGACGGTGGCGAAGCGATCTGACAGAAATAGTGGTGTTGCCTCGAGGCTCATGATGGGTGCCCTCGGTCATAGAAACTACCGCCTATTCTTTGCGGGACAGGGTCTTTCCCTCATAGGCACCTGGATGCAGCGAATAGCTGTATCATGGCTCGTCTATCGTATCACGGGCTCAGCCTTTCTTCTTGGGTTTGTCGGCTTTGCCGGACAGGTCCCCACGTTCATCCTGGCTTCCTTCGCCGGAGTCTTTATCGACCGATCGAGCCGTTACCGGGTGTTACTGGTCACCCAGATTTTGGCCACCATCCAGTCGATCATCCTCGCTGCCCTTACTCTTACAGGACACATTGCAGTCTGGCAGATCTTTCTACTAAGCCTTTCACTCGGTATCATTAACGCATTTGATATGCCCGCCCGTCAGTCTTTCGTCATCGATATGGTAGGGAATAAAGAAGATTTGCCGAATGCTATCGCGCTTAACTCTATGATGGTTAACGGAGCTCGCCTGGCCGGCCCGGCCCTTGCCGGCCTTGCGGTTGCCGGGTTCGGGGAGGGTATTTGTTTCGTTCTCAACGCATTGAGTTTCGTAGCCATCATTGTTGCACTCCTGGCTATGAAGGTCAGACGTAGCGATAGGAAGCAATCTCAGGCGCATCCGTGGCATGATCTGAAAGACGGTTATCGGTACGCATTCGGGTTTGCGCCAATACGATACTTGTTGCTCCTGCTCAGCCTCATAAGCATCATGGGAATGCCGGTACAGGTTCTTATGCCCGTCTTCGCGAGGGACGTTCTTCACGGCGGGCCGCACACACTCGGTTTTCTCATGGGCACCCTCGGCATAGGCGCATTGGTTGCGGCGGGATACCTTGCCACCAGAAAGAGTGTCGTGCGGTTGGAGAGGTTCACTGTGATCGAGTGCTTCCTCTTTGGACTGGGACTTATGATTTTTTCTCTGTCTCATCGAGAGATTTTTTCATTTGTCGCCATATTCATCGCGGGCTGTGGCATGATGGGAACCATGGCTTCGTGCAACACGATCATACAAACGGTTGTGGACGACGAGAAGCGCGGCAGGGTCATGGGATTCTATGCCATGGCCATTATGGGCATGTCTCCTTTCGGAAGTCTTATGGCAGGCAGTCTCGCAAGTCATATCGGAGCGCCCAAGACAGTCCTTCTCGGCGGCGCGTGTTGCGCCGTGGCTTCGCTGCTCTTTGCACGAAAACTTGCGGCGTTCCGCGAAGCAGTCCGTTCCATCTATGTTGCAAGGAACATCATTACCCTTCAGGAACCTCAATGATGTAACATACAAATCCTCTCTATTGCCGGCTACCGGGCCGAGTGTAACCTGTCCCTTGTGCCTGCCCGCCTCTGTCGCTATGAAAAAGCGCAGATGATTTATACTGGCATAAGCCGAATATTTTTACCCTCTCAATCCTTTGTCTCGTTATGCGCCGGAGTCTTCTGAATGATGCTCTTCGGCTCTGATTTTGCTCATCATCCCTCTGCGGTACGTAAAATCATTGAGGAGAAATAAATAGACCAGCACAAAGGTTATTGCGGAATAGACGAAGTATCCGGAAGCAGAAAGATAGAGGGAGTACAAACTGATACATGCAGCCAACGGAAAGATGAAGAGCCGGATCTTCTCGCATGTGACCACAAGCGAATACCTCCCGAGGAATTTGTCTGTCTTATCCTTTGACAGAGCCTGGATGAAACCTATGGCCTTCGGCATCGATTTACGTCTGAGAAATCCTGTGAGGAGCAGCAAGATAAACCATACCATCGCCATCTTGAACCAGAAGGGCATCGGAACCTCCTCGTTATGGTTTGAGGTCTGTCACCTCTCCGCACTCCCTACAGACTTTCAGCGCCATATTTACCCAATACTTTTCTTCCATCGTCGTCCTTTGATTCTCTTTTGTTAAATGTTTTTACAGCCGATATCTGCCTGACGCGGCAACCCTATACCAAGGAAGGTGGAGTACCTTGAAAAACGCGTTTGCTCACGAAGAAGGAACTATTTTGATCTTTATTGAGGTCTCGCCGCCCACGCCAAAACCAAGAAACTTTCCATCAGCAGAAAAGCTTACGGATAGTTCTATCTCGCTGACTTTGTGCTCGCCGCTTACGACCAAACCGGCTACTTCATCAATCATAGAACGTATCTCTGTCTTGGCTTTCGCGAAACCCTTTTTGAGCGCTGAGGGATCGACCACGCCATCGGGCAGATATAGTCCACCTCTGTCCAGCCTGTACTTCTGTTCCAGAGCCGTTATGGTACGGGGAGGGAATTTAGCCGATTTTCCCCCAACGCGGCCCGCTCCCACTTTCTCCTTGCGTTTTTGTCCGACTCTACGGGGACTGCGAGGCCTCATGGCATTATCTACGAGCGTCCATTTTGGATCTGACATAACCAATTTATGCTACATAAAGACCAACAAGTCAAGGGCTCGAATATATCGCCAACAATGCTCCCTATAACCACTGGTAACGAAAGAGTTTCCTGCAAGTCTCAGAAACACGTAGTGAGCGGGTCATCGAGTCTTTCTGGCGGGGAGAAAAAGTGTGACATTGATCATTTTTCAGAGAAGAAGACGATGTTATACTTCGATCAGCCCCACACCATACCATATCATTTCACGGGGCTGCCATATTAGAAGCCACCGGTTCCCCCCACCTAAAGCCGGTGGCTTTCTTTTATTCCGGCGGAGGAAAACGGCGTTTACTGCTAGTGGCTTGTTAAGCGGCTTTTCTTCTTTTTTCTACGAGCTCTCTCATGAAGCCCAGGAGCTTTAAATCGGGCTTTGCGAACTGACCGTCAGCCCCGACGGCTTCTCCTTTGTGAGCGAGTTTGTCGGTAATGAGCGAGGAAAAAAGAATGACCGGGAGCGTCTTGAGTTCCTGATCCTCTTTCACCCGTTTACACAGGTGATATCCATCCATACCAGGCATCTCTATGTCGGTCAGGACCACATCCACGAAATCCGTGAGTTCACGGCCCTGTTTATGTGCATTCTCTTTGAGCGCGACAAGATGTTTCCACGCTTCTTCTCCATTAATAACGGAGTCAACCGAAAAACAGTGGTTTTCCTCCAGGCGGAGCTTCACGTTGTGGCGAATAACGTTTGAATCGTCGGCATGGAGGACCTTTATGGGTTTGTCCAGATTGAACTCAAATGGGGTCGCATCGTCAGAGGAGGAGCTCTTAATGGCCAATTCAGGGTTCAACTCGCTGATGGCTTTTTCCAGATCGAGCAGAAAGACAAGCTTGTTTTCCAGTTCGATCACACCGGTGACCGCATCGCTCACGCCATCCATATAGCCATCAAGAGGCTTTATGTCTTCCCAGGTAACACGATGAATTCTCGTGACCCCGGAGACCTTGAAGGCGGTGACAACATTGTTGAACTCCGTAATAAGCACGTTGGGAGGCCGCTTTTCAACGCTTTTTTTCTTGAGCCAATGGGCAAGATCGATGAGTACTATGACCTTGTCCCGATGATTGAAAAGTCCACAGACTACGCCCCTCTTTGCATCAGGCGGCTTAATCGTCTTGGTGGGCATGGGAATGATTTCTATGACCTTGGCAACGTTGACCCCGTAGAAGCCCCGATACTCTTCCTCGTCAATAAACAGTTCGAGAATCTCCGCTTCGTTCGTCCCGGTTTCAAGGAGTATCTTGGTTTCCATGCTGTCCTCGCAGATCTTTATAGATGACCGGCCGGGCCTAGGTCTCATACGTCCGGGCAAATTCGGTGCTAATAGAGTTTATCGAGCGTTTTCTGGGATACTTAAACCGCGAATCGGTTAGTTATGGGATAAGGGAAAGGGAATCTTTATAGCTTTGACCGGGCATTCTGCCGCGCAAAAACCGCACTCTTCGCACAAATCAGTATTTAGGAGGGCTTTCTCATGTTCCAGGCAGATGGCCGATGGAGGACATACATCTACACATGCTCCGCAGCCCGTGCACTCCTCTTCATCGATTACGGGTATCATTAAATCACCATTCCCAGGCGGTATCCGTCGTGTATGGCATTATCGAGTCTCCTCGGTTTCTTTGCGTCACCTATAACATAGACTTCCTGGGCAATACCCTGAAATTTCTCCGGTGCCGCTTTTTGGGACTCAAATGAAGCCATGATCACGCTGTCGCCCTCGAGTGCTTGATCAGCTAAAGCGCCCGACACACGCACAAGGTGGCTCCCGGAAACGTTCGCTCTACTCCTCATATGAAATGCCACCTTTTTCTTTTTCAAAAGTCCCATGTACTGCCAGAGATAAAACGGATTTACGTCACGGCCTATCTTGCTACTCTCTTCCACAATCGTGATCCGGTAATCACCATGGCGCAAGAGAAATACCGCTACCCCGAGACCCACGCCGCTCCCTCCGATAATGATAACTCTCTCCCCAGGCTTTACGCCCTCTCCGATCACATCTTTGGGCGTGAGCACCCCTTGAGGAAAGCTTTTCACCGAAGGGCCTGTTGCGATGACGAGCGCGTCTAAGTCTTTGTCCGCAAGGGTCTCCGGCGTGCATGGGACCCCAACATAAAATCTCACCCCGGCCTTATCACACAGGGACTTCAATGTATTTATTGGTCGTAGAAGCTCAACGGCCCCGTCATCGACCCGTGACGCGAGAAGGATGTTTCCGCCGAGCTCGCCCCTCTTTTCGAATAAGGTTACATCATGACCCCTTTCAGCCGCAGTAAGCGCACACTGAAGCCCTGCCGGGCCTCCGCCCACGACCACAATCTTTTTCTTTTGTCTCGCTTTGGAGAATCCATAATAGCCCCAACTCGTCTCACCTTCATGGCCTAAAGTTGGACGGACCGAGCACATGATCGGTTGATGATAGTAGAGTCGTGAAAAGCAGAGATTGCATGCAATACACGGAATGATCTCATCTTCCCGCTCTTCCATGACCTTCCGGGGAAGTTCCGGATCCGCAATCATGGGCCTGCACATCTCCCAGAAATCGATTTTGCCGGAGACCACGGCTGCTTCGGGAATATGGGGGAGAAACTGGCGGAAGGCCATCATAACGGGTATGTTCACAGCCTTTTTCACGGCCTCTGCCACGAAGAGCCAGTGTCCCATGGGTACGTCTCGGGTGATGACCGACTGTGAAGACTCGTGCCATCCGATGGTCACGCTCACATAGTCAGCCCCCGCCTCTTCAGCAATCTTGCAGCTTTCTATGCTCTCCTCCATGGTGTTACCGCCCCGATCGTCAAGTAATTCATTGCCGCAAAGCCTGATGCCCACCGGCATGTCCCCTACCCGTCTCTTCACGCCCTCGATGATCTGAACCATGAGTCTTGCTCTGTTTCGGATATCGCCGCCGTATTCATCGGTTCTTTTATTAGTGTATCGGGAGAGAAAGGTCGACATGAGGTAGCCCACGATACCGGAAAGCTCGATCATATCAAAACCCGCCCTCTGCGCTCGTCCCGCTGCTTCTACATGGTCTTTTATCGCCTGGGTGATCTCATCCCTCGTGATCTCCCTCGGAGGCTTGAAATAAGAAAGTTTCTGTGGAACAACGGAGGGCATGAGACAGTAATCAAGATCAACGCCGCCTTCCCTGCCGCAATGGAGTATCTGCACGCAAGAAAGAGCGCCGTTCGCGCGAATCACATCGGCAATGCGTGTAAGCCCCGGTATGAATCGGTCATGCGATATTGCCATCATGCCTTTGAAGCCCTTCCCCTCACCTTTTTCGTCAGGGTACGCGCCCTGCGTGGTGATGATCCCCGCCCCTCCCCGGGCCTGGGCCTCCATGTACGCCACTTCTCTGTCCGTCACATATCCGTCACCGAAAGGGAAATTTGTTTCTGTTGCAGCATATTTAATCCTGTTTTTGGTTTCGAGCTTTCCGATCCGGCCTGTTTGAAATATGTGTGGATATCTTCCCATCTCTTCTTGTCGCTATCTTCTTTGATACGTGAAAATGAACTATCATGGCATAGGATTGAAGTCAAGCAGGTTTTGCGAGGTGTGGTAGTCCGCGCCCTACCCGTGAGATCACGGCTTTAGGCTCAATCACGTCTTACGTCTCGGCGCTTTAAGCGCTCTTATTCAATATCGACCGGGGTGATATTCCAGATATGCCTCGCATATTCGTTGATCGCCCGGTCACTGGAGAACTTGCCCGAACGAGCCACGTTCAGCACAGCCATCCTGGTCCATTTCTCTTTGTCGCGGTATACCTGTGAGACCTTTTCCTGGCATTCTATATACGATGCATAGTCCGCAAGGATGCAATATCGATCACCATCCATAATAGTATTAACGATCGGCTGGAACAGGTCCTTGTTTTCCGGCGAAAAGAAGCCGCTCGAGAGCTGCTGCATGATCTGCGCAAGATCGCGATTCTTATCGATAAGCGCGCGGGGATCGTAGTGGGACCTCAAGTCGATTATTTCCTCCGCGTTGAGCCCGAACAGGAAGAAGTTCTCTTCTCCCACCTCTTCGCGTATCTCTATGTTTGCCCCGTCATAGGTGCCAATGGTCAAAGCCCCGTTGAGAGCAAACTTCATATTACCCGTGCCCGAGGCCTCATATCCCGCCGTGGAAATCTGCTCGGACAATTCAGCCGCTGGCATGATGAGCTGGGCCAGGGTCACGCCGTAGTTAGGCACGAATACCACCTCAAGTTTGTCCCTCACGAGCGGGTGGGCAGAGACCACCTCCGAGACGTTATGGATAAGCTTTATCACAAGCTTGCAAAGCAAATAACCCGGCGCCGACTTGCCGGAAAACATGACAACCCTTGGCGTATAGTTCTCGTCTATCCTGCCCTCTTTAATTTTGTTGTAGAGCGTGATCACATGAAAGATATTGAGAAGCTGACGCTTATACTCATGAAACCGCTTGACCTGGCAATCGAGCATGAACTGCGGGGTAAAGGACAGATCGGATTCTCGCTCCAGGAACCTGACGAGCCTCATCTTGTTCTCGTCTTTGATCTCGCGGAAGCGTGTACAAAAACTAGAATCTTCAACGAAAGCGTCCAGCTTTTTGAGTTCTTCGAGGTCGGTGGTCCAGCCGTCGCCGATCGCCTCGGTGATAAGCGCTGAGAGTCCCGGGTTCGATTCCAGAAGCCACCTTCTGTGCGTGATTCCGTTCGTGACATTCTGGAATTTTTCCGGAAACATCATGTAAAAATCGCTGAACACGTGTGTCTTCAAGAGCTCGCTGTGAAGCTGAGAGACGCCGTTCACCGTGTGAGATCCCACTATCGCGATCCTCGACATGTGAACCGCCCTGTCATTATCGCCCGTGATAATACCCATCGCTTTTTTCTTCTCGGGCTCATCGGGAAACCTTCTCGCCACCTGGATCATGAACTTCCTGTCCATTTCCTGTATTATCTGCAGGTGTCTGGGAAGCATGTGCGCAAAGAGGCCCTCCGACCAGGTTTCAAGGGCTTCGGGCAGTATCGTGTGGTTGGTATAAGCAAAAGTCTGAAGCGTCAGTTTCTTTGCTGCGTCCCAGGAGAAGCCTTCGTCATCAACAAGTATGCGCATCATCTCCGGGATCGCGATCGACGGGTGCGTGTCGTTCAGCTGGATTGCCACCTTCTGGGGCAGTTCGTTGTAATTAGGGTGAAATTTCTTGTATCGTCGGATGATATCGGCGAGCGTTGCTGCAACAAAGAAGTATTGCTGCTTAAGGCGCAACTCCTTTCCCGCCAAAGAAAGGTCGTTGGGGTAGAGAACTTTGGATATATTCTCGCTATTGTTCTTGTTTTCAACGGCTCGCACATAGTCGCCACTGTTGAAATAGTCGAAATCGAAGTCACGTGTGGACTTTGCGGCCCAGAGACGCAATGTATTGACCGTCTCCGTTTTGAACCCCGGCACAGGATAATCATAGGCCATGGCCAGGATCTCATCGGCATCCAGCCATTCCGTTTGCGAGTTGGCATGACACTCGACCCTCCCGTAGAAGTGGATAGGGTACAAAAGCTCCGGCCTGGGAAACTCCCAGGGGTTTCCGTAGCGGAGCCAGTTGTCAGGGGCTTCGGTCTGATAGCCATCCCTTATTCTTTGCGTGAAGATTCCGTACTCGTATCGAATGCCATATCCATAACAGGGATAGTCCAGGGTGGCCATGGAATCGAGAAAGCACGCAGCAAGTCTGCCGAGCCCCCCGTTGCCAAGCCCTGCGTCCGATTCATATTCGAACACATCCTCGAGGTTCGTGGCAAACACGTCGATGGCCTGCCGGTAAACCTCCAGCATGTCGAGATTGATGAGGTAGTTCTTAAGCAGCCTGCCCATGAGAAATTCGAGAGAGAGGTAGTAGAGTCTTTTCGCGTCGACCTTATAGTAGGCTTGTTGCGTCTTTATCCATTTATTCACTATCTGGGCCCGTATGGACAGGACAGCGGCGTTGTACTTGTCCCTCGGCGTTGCTGAATACATATCTTTCGAGAGCGTATAGGTCAGCTGGTTTAAAAGGTGCTGCTGGTAATCTCTATTCTCTTTGCCCATGGTGTCCACCTAATCTCCCTCTTTAGTTTTGCCCTTACTTATCGGGCTATTCGTCCTGGGAAAGCACTTGTCCCACTATTGATTATCGAGAGATGAGCAATTTACATAAATTTCACCCCGATTTCTGACGATCCTATAGCGATTTTGCCGATAGTTCTCGAAAACTGGTGAGTGGCGTTGATCAGTTCTGAATTTGATGGACGCACATCGAACTCTCCGGTTCAATGTCGTAGTGGTAAGACCCGCAGGAATCCTTTACGTAAGAGTGAATTCTAATAATTCGAAGACGGTGGCTCTAACTGCCCGAGCGGCCTCACGAAGGTGTAATTGCCTGGCGCGGTCACGAGCGCTTTCACCGCATCGCCAGCCGTTCCCGTCGGGATCGTAAAAGGCAGTGAAACGATAGCCCCGGCTGTGCCGATTGCGCAGGCGGCTATCCCTAATGGACGCAGAAACAGGAGGTCAAAAAGCATGGACTCGCCTGAGCTCGAACCGTTTGAATACGGTTCATTCATCTCCCCGCAGAAGGCGTACGGCGCGGCGAGAGCAGAGGCCAGAAGGATTATCGAAACAAAAAGTATTTTCCTTTTCATTGGTTACCTCCCTATATTTAATGCTCTTTCTAAGTATATCACACTATTTTCATGTTTCAAATATTTTTTGATTGCCATGTTACGTTCATAACCCTAAAGTGAGTTTAAAATAGATTCATCTCACTTTTCAACCCCCATAATCTAGAAAGTGTGTCCCTGGTCACAAAAAAAGATGATAGTCGCATTGATCCGTCGATGATCTGTGAACGATGATAGGCAAGTGCCCCCGGCATGACTCGAACATGCGGCACATGGATTAGGAAGCCATCGTGCTCTGAGGCATCTCTTGCAATTTCAACTACTTCCGAACCACCCCCTTTGCGCCCAGTGCGCCGTGATGCGTTGATGTTGCTTGCTCCGCTTTCGGGGTCGCAACAAAAGTCGCAACACTTTGCGGTGTGCTATGAAGCCGTCCGCTGATCATCCAATCCAGGTCAAAGACATCCGCGAACGAGACTTTTACATCGCGCAGCGAGACCTCGTTGACCGCGCCGGACCGGTAATCGGCCCATTCGGTTGCGCCGTCTACAACAGCCTTTTGCGCCATGCCGATGCCGCCCGCGAGTGCTGGCCATCCCTCACTACGATAGCCGACGAATGGGGAATGAGCAAGATGCAGGCGATCCGTGAGGTTGAAGTGCTTGAAGCCGCTAACATGATCCTGGTCCTAAAGGAACATGGCAAGCCAAACAAATATCGGCTCCTCGATGCAAAGCACTGGAAGCTCCCCGAACTGGTAACTGGTAGTGACCGGTCGGGTTGTAAACCGGTAACTCACGGTGACAGGCCAGCAGACCAGGTGGTAACTGGTAGTCACCGGTCGGGAAGTGAACTGGTAACTGACAGTGACCCGAAGTATATAAAAGAATCTAAATCTAAACCTAAACCTAAAACACCTCTCTCGCGCGAGAGCGGTGAGACGGAGGTAGATTATGAAGGTGAAATAAAAAAAGCTCTCGATCCGTTTGATCCGGATACCAGAACCGCCATCAAGGCATTTCTTGACAATGTAAAGAGCCATAACAAGACCGGGCTCATGAAAGAGAGCCGCTACCTTGCCCTCCTCAGTCAGCTCGCAGAGATCTCAAAAGGCTTCGAAAACGATGTATTCAGGGCTGCACTGCAGACCGCAACCGACAACGAGGCCTATAGCGTGAATTACGTCAGGACCGTAGCGACAACCAAGGCCAAGCAAAAAAACGCGGCAACGCCGCCATTTCAAGGAGGAGCCAATGCCACCGGATCACATCAAAAAGGAACTCGACCAACTGTTACAGAGGATCGCAGAGATGCCTATCGAAGATTCGGAAGAGTCATCGAAGCCTGAGACCAGCGAACAGGCTCTCAAAGAAATCAGGATGAGAAAGATGAACATCGGTCCCCGGTACTTTACTGCATCCAGGGAGAACATAACGCCGAACCTATGGTCTGCATTTGAAGGGTTTCCGAAGGGAGAGAGCTACTTCGTTTCAGGCCCAACCGGCGTCGGCAAAACCTGCCTCACCACCCTCCTCATGTGTGAATACAACAGGGGCAAGATGGTGAATATGGCCCAGATGCTCCGCAGGATAAAGGCGAGCTACAACGGAGATTTAGGCGAGAGCGAGTTCGCCGTGATGAGAGACCTGTCCGAGATGCCCTGTCTTGTCCTGGATGACATCGGCGTGGAAAAGACCAACGACTGGGTCTTCGAGAAGCTCTACGAGCTAATTGACGACCGGCATCGGAACCTCAGGCAGACCGTATTCACCAGTAACCTGTCTTTGCAACAGCTGATGGATAAGTGGGGCGAAAGAATCCCGTCCCGCATCGCCGAAATGTGCGGCCCGCATAACGTGATCTATATACCAGGCACAGACAGACGGATGCAAAAAATCGGTATAGTGAGGTGAAGCATGACTGACAAATTCAATATCAAATTCCAAGGCATAACAAAGAAGTCGTGATAGCCAGCAAGAGGAGGATTCTGCTGTACGCACTAAGCACAGCACACAGGAAACCTCGGACGAGGGTACGTGGTCACGGCAGTCATCAGGCTCACCCAAGGCCCCAAGGAAGTGCCAGGCAAACACGGCAATAAGCTCTTCGTAGCACGCCTGCAATCGGATGAGACATCGTCTTCGGAAGGAGCGATAAAGACAGCATGCCTGTCAAGACAAGACTCGAGCAAGGCATAGCAACCCTCTTTGGTACATCAAAGATCATGAATCGCGTGATCGAGTTTGTTAATAACAAGTTCAATGAAGAGTTCGAGAGACTCATGAACCTGTCATTGAACCGTTAAGTAATAACTGAGCGGGTCCTTCGGGAGGCGCGAGTCGCTTACGGTGCGCTAAACCTCACAAAAGGAGCGTTTTTGGGACAATCGTGGTGGGACATGGGACAAAATTGGGAGCTTGTGAAAAATTGAGTTCACCTACAACTGCTTCGCTGGGCATATCATGAAGAACTGAGGATTACGGTTTGTAATATAGCGTCACCCAAAAAATCAGCGACGCCTACAAGGCCGATAAAGACAAATGTTTTGAACGCTCCGAATTATTCTTCTTTCTTTGCATCCAGCACCCGCCGGATGGCCTGCGCCAATTCCTCCTTGGCAAGAGGTTTCATGAGGTATTCTCTGATACCCGCTTCCTTAGCTATCTCCGGAGATACGGTCTCGCTGTGACCCGTACAGAGGATAATGGGGATGTCAGGTTTGATCTTAAGAAGCTCTTTGGCGAATCGCACCCCGGTGATACCGGGCATGGTGTGATCGGTGATTATAAGATCGAAGACAGATGGATCAGAGAAAAAAATGTTCAGGGCATCCTTGCTGTCCGTTACGGCGGTTACCGTATAGCCCAGACGGGTAAGGGTAGTTTTTCCCCATTCGGTAAGCATGGGTTCGTCATCGATAAAGAGAATGTGCTCCGTGCCTCTCGCTGCTTGGACTGTACGTATCTCATCGTTTAGAGGTGAAGCCTTCACCTTGGGGAGCAACACCCTAAAGGTTGAGCCAGCTCCCGGCTCACTCTCTACGGTGATCGTACCCTGAAGGTCTTTCACGATCCCGTATACTACCGCTAATCCCATGCCGGTACCCTTACCCACTTCCCGTGTGGTAAAGAAGGGTTCAAAGACCCGTTTCATAACATCGGGTGTCATGCCGATACCCGTATCCTTTACGGTGAGCTGCACATACTCTCCGGGCATCACACCCAATTCCAGTACAGGGGACTCCGGTGTGAAGTCGATATCGGAGAGGGTAATCTCTAAGGTTCCTCCTTTCTCCTGCATGGCAAGGGAGGCATTGGTGGCAAGGTTCATGATGATCTGCTGCACCTCAACCGGGGCGGCAAGTATTGTATCCGAGCTCGCGGTGGTGGCAAGGTCGATGCTAATCGTGCTCGGAATAGAAGCGCGGAGGAACTGGACAGTCTCCTTCATGAGAGAAGTGAGGGACAGAGGGCTTCTCTCATAATTGGTCTTTCTGCTGAAGGCGAGGATTTGTTTAACGAGCTCTCGTGCCCTCATTGCCGATTTGAGAACATTTTGGAGACTCCTTCCCACCTCCGGGCGGTCGGCGGCATCCTCCAGTGCCATCTCGGTAAAACCTAAGATAGCGGCAAGGATGTTGTTAAAGTCATGGGCTATGCCTCCTGTCAGGGTACCGACAGCTTCCATCTTCTGGGACTGGCGAAGCTGGTCTTCGGTTTGTCTGCGTTCATCTATCTCACGCCGGAGAGCCTGCTCTGCCTGCTTGCGTTCGGTGATGTCCCGGAAAATAAGGACTACGCCTTGAGTCCTGCCCTCTTTGTCCCGGATAGGTGCACCGCTATCATCGATGGGGATCTCTGTTCCATCTTTTTTCACAAGGAGGGTGTGGTTCGCGAGGCCGACAATCATTCCTTCCCGGAGTACCTTGCTGATTGGGTTCTCGACTTCAAGACGCGTTTCCTCGTTGATGATATGGAAGACCTCCGTTATAGCCTTCTGCAATGCATCATCGAGTGTCCAGCCCGTTAAGGCCTCTGCTGTGGCGTTCATGTATGTGACACTGCCTGACGTGTCCGTGGAGATAACCGCATCACCGATGCTTGCCAGGGTGGTGGCCCAGCGCTGTTCGCTTGCGAGTAACGCGATTTCCGCCCGCTTGCGGTCGGTGATATCGATGTTGATCTCCAGGATACCTATGGGTTTGCCTGTCTCATCCAATTGGAGCACTTGCCTGCTGAGGACAGTGAGCCGAGAACCACCCTTCCTTGTATGGATGAGTTCCCCCTCCCAACGGCCTTCACGATTCAGTTCCTTCATATGCACATCGAAAGATATGGGAAAGACGGTCTTGAGAAAGATGTGCGTGATATTCCCCAGGGCCTCTTCGCGTGTCCAGCCGTAGGTTTCTTCGGCCCCGCGATTCCAGAAGACAATCCTGCTCTCAGGGTCCCTTACGAGGATGGCGTCGTGCGAGAGATCGAGCAGAAGCGCCTGTTCCCGCAAAATATCGGATTGTTCCTTCAGCGTTTTTATCTGTTTGCGTTTGTTCATCCAGTTTACCGCGAGAAAGACGGCCAGCATGAATATCAGAAGAGAGATGACTCCAATCTGGATAAGTTCTCTGAGTATTAAGCGAACGATGCCACTTTTCGTTCTCTCAACGATAACCGACCACCCGATCTCTTCAACGGGTGCAAGGGAAACATATTCAATCTGGCTCCGGTCAGAGATGTCCCGAACCTCGATAGTGCCCCCTGTTTGCGCCATCGTTTTTTTGACAGTATCGAAGAGCGGGTAAAGAACGACATCCTTGCTGCCGGGATATCGATCGCCATAAATGATATGTCCTGCCCGATCAACCAGGGTTACGTTGGCATCCATACCGAGACCGACATGTCTCACAAGGTCGTTATAGAATTTTGTGGTCATGCTTGAGCCGAATATACCTATGACCTTGTTCTTTTCGTCATAGATGGGAACGCAAAGTGATACGGCGAGGCCCTGTTCCTGGGTGATGAGCTTGTAGATGTCAGAAACATAGGGTCTCCAATCCTCGCTCACGCCCTTATACCAGTCTCTTTGGGTGAGATCCCGGCCATAACTTCGTGTATCAACCGGGAAATTGACCCATGCCGTGCTGTCGGGGTTGGAGATCCATGACGTCGCGAACTCTGGATTGTTCGTTGATAGAGAGGTAAGATGGAAGAGGGCTTTCTTAAAGTCCTTCTTCCTGACCGCGTCAACGAGCAACGGACGGCTGGCATACGACTGAACGATCCCAAGGGCAGCCTTGTGATGTTCCAGAACTATACCGCCGATGAGCTTGGCCCGCGTTTCGTCCGACTGGATGGCATAATGGACCGCATTTCTGTATGAATGATAAGCGACCAGACAGGCCGAGCCAAAAACGAGAACAAAGGCCACAAGGAGTATCAGCACAAACAGGAAAGGTTCTGTCAGGAAGCCGGCCGCGTTCGGACTTGATTTGGATGGGTTTCTCATGATCCTGTTCACCTCTCGTTGTCTGCCGGGGATACAGAGCAATGAACCAATATACATTATTTGGAAACCGATTACCACGTGTAATGTTACCCCAAGGATGGAAATATCAAACGCTCGATTTCAGGAAGGACTGAATAGAATTGCCCCGCATCAATTTTTCAAAATGAACTTCTATTGAAAATTGGCGATTGTACCTGCGAAGTGAGTGTTGGACTCTCTGAGAAGAAGTGCGGATTACCAGGAGAAAACTACAACACTGATACAAGAATTGATTTCGTTCAGTACAATCAAACAATAGAGGTCGGGCAACCATTTCCTTAAGGGGAAGGAATCACCCTTGTGGAAAGATCTCGTTTCGATATGATCAAAATTACCTTCTTGACCGAAAAGCTCTCACCACCTTCATCATCAGCACAAACGGCTTTATCTTTGAATCCACCTGATCGATAGTTCCGGCAAGGTATAGATCCAGGTCCTGGGAGTAGTAAAGGAATGAGCCTGCAGAACCTGAGTGGCCCCATAACGGTGAGAGTTGCGTTAGTCTCGTCATCAGAGGAGGCAGTTTAAAGTACATCGTCCCGAACCCATACTGAAGAGGAAATTGTAACCTGTGCCAGTCGTGCATCAATTTCAACGTTTCCTTTCGAACAAGTCGCCCGTCATTGAGGGCTTTTAAGAAAACGATCATTTCCTCCGCCGTGGAAACGACATATGGCCAATAGGCCCCATTTGAGCGCATATTGGCGATGTTTCTGTTTTTATAGAATACGTCGGCCGGAGCGAAAGGCTCAGGGAGGTGAGGCGCAGAACTATCCACCAGCCAGGTGTGCGTGAGGCCCAAAGGACGGAATATGAGGTCCTCGTAAACGGTGTGACGCGGCTCGCCGGTTATGGCATCGATGATTTTTCCCAGCAGGGCGAAATTGGTATCAGAATACGAGGCATTCGTACCAGGTCGGAAATTAGGTTCCAGCTTGTCTCTCGCCCATTCGATAGTCTCATCGGTCGTCCATGTACGTTCGGGATTTTCCAGGAGTAACTCGAAAACGCTTTTCCCTCCTTTCGGCTTTTGCATATAGTAATCTGCGATGCCTGAAGTATGGGACAAAAGTTGCCTGATAGTAATCTCTTGCGAATAGTCCTTCCCTTTATATACGTGAATACCCTTAATAAGTTCTTCCGGGAGATATCGTGACATCGTATCATCTAACGAGAGCAATCCCTTCTCATATAATCGCATGATTACGGTGGCTGTATACAACTTCGTAATGCTCGCAAGGTGAATGGGGGTACCCCTGGTCATGGGTACCTGGCCGCCCTGGCTCGCAGTACCGGCCGCTCCTGAAAAGGAAAAGGAGCCATCGCCTGTCACAACCGACAAAACGCAATTCTTGACCGTCTTGTCGTTTTTCACCAAATCAGAAAGCAGGTACTGCATTTCCTGATTCAAATCAGTAAATGATGGTGTTGAAAATTGTCGTCTTAAAATCAACATACCGGTTGCGATGACGATAAGCACGATCACAACTATTAACATAACGCGTTTCATGGGATGGCCCTCCTCATGTTGTGCGGTCTCATTGCACGTGAGACGCTGTCTCTACGTTGAGAGGCTGAGCTTTAAGTGAAGTACCTCTGGCATGCCAGCGGAACCCGCAGTTTGCCATGAAACGATAGAGCCCGGCAGGAATAGATGGCCGACGTGCCTTCTCGAAGGCTCGAGCAGGAACCGGAGCTCCTGACGCGAGGGCGACCGCCGTAAGGTCGAGCGCCTGCTGAATGCGGCGCGATCTCGGTCCCAGGCTCTCGAGGGATTTTCCATCCAGCATCCCACCTCCGGGTATCTCCAGTCCCCCGGCCCACTCCCAGCCGTTCGTGACAGCGAATTGCCGGTAGATGGCAAGGGCAACGTCATTGTGCACCGCCTCGGGAAAACCGGAGTTGACAAGTACGGCGAGGCGGGGAAGCTTTGTTCCCGGTGAATTCCGCAGCAAGCCGGCAATGCCAGCCAGTGCATGAATTACAGGCGCAGGAAGCTGATCCTCATACAGAGGAACGGTCAGTACGATTTGGTCGGCCGATTGGGCGGCATTTGCCACCTCCTGCATTTTCGTCTCGGAACTAAAAGCAGCGTGCAGGGACCCTATCTCAACAGTCACCCCTTTCATCCTAAGCTGATTGCCGAGATATGCGCCGATGAGGCCCGAGTGGCCCTTCCATCCGTTAGGGCTT
>DATKMQ010000057.1 GCA_035541755.1 Syntrophorhabdaceae bacterium | reverse complement strand
CACCCAACATTATCTTATGCTCCAGCGAAACCTCCTCTACACAGGGATCACGCGGGGAAAGAGACTCCTTATCCTCATCGGCACCATGAAGGCGCTCGCGATAGCCGTCAAGAATAACAAGCAACAACAACGGTTTACCTTACTGAAAGAACGCCTCCTGTCATCGCAATAAAATCGTGATTATACTTACGTATCGGGGAGTACGTACAAAAGAACATAAGGGGGAACTATGATCTCGGAAGAAGCGCTCCGGATGGCTTCTCAGTGTCGGCACTACGCCATGTGCAAGATCGATTTTCTCGGAACAGGAATCTGCCCCTCGGGAAAAGAGAAGCACTTTGTGAGTTACTTTCCGCAGGGACGCATGGACATATACAGCGCCCTGGCCAGTGGCCTGTTGCCACTCACTGAAGGGCTTATCGATATCGCCGATACCTGTACACTCTGCGGTATATGCGATAAACAATGCCATTTCGTGACCGGTATGCGCCCGATGTCGGTCATGAAGGCCTTGAAAGAACACGTGGACACACTTATAAAGGAAGGTCGGAAGATAGAGCCTGTGCAAGAGGACCGAACGGTCAGGGCATTGCAAGAAATAGTGGGGGCGCAGTGGGCAACAAATGAGCCTGCAATTCTTCTGACCTATGCCGACGATCCTTTTCCGCTCGCGCAGATGCAGATGCCGGGGGCGGTGGTCCTGCCCTCTGTCCGAGACGAGATCGTTGAGATAGTCAATTTCGCCAGCAAGAATGACATCCCTTACGTGGTGAGAGGTAACGGGGGAAGCGTGTTCGGGTTTGTCTTCACCGACGGCATCGTTATCGATACCATCAGGATGAAAGGGATCGAGATCGACAGGGATAACTGGGTCGCGGCTGCCATGCCCGGGGTAACCTCCTTTGAACTGCAGAAAGAGGTGTTCAAACAGGGCTTCCGGGTGAACGTCGCCGAACCGGCGGCCACGGTCTGCGGGAATATCGTCTGCACGGGCACCTTTTCCACGTGGGCCAACGCCTATGGAGTGGGCGCCGATAATTTTGTGAACGCCGAATTTATCGATAGCAAAGGCCATGTCTTCCATCTCAATGAAAAATCTGCCCCGAATGTGTTTGCCTTTGAAAATGGCGGGGCGCCCGCGCCGGGGATTTGCACAAAGGTTTTCATGAAGATGCATCCCCTTGTCGAGGATGAAGAGGGCCTTCTCGTGCCGTTCGCAGACTTTGACAAAGCCGTGGCTCTTGCCCGCGAGCTCGCCGCTCGCCGGATAGGGTTTGCGATCGGTGTGCTCGGAGGCCATTTTCTCGCCACATTCATATCGCCGTCGCTAGCGCTTGCCGACAAGATCAAAGAGAACCTGACGGAGACGCTGCAGATTAAATACGTGGTTTTTCTCACGGGCGACCAGTATGCCCGTGACGCAGTGCGAAAGATGGCCGTACCCGTTATCGATAGCAGCCTGTTCAGGATGTTAGCTCTCAGCCTGCCTATGCTCGTAAAAGACGATTGGAACGATATTCTTCAGGGCCTTGAGAGCGACAGATACCCCTATGAGATTCTCTGCAAAAAAGAGCTGCAACCTTTACTGGAAACGATACTGGAGCCTTCGCCCGAGACTATTGCCGACGCTGTTGACGAGGACCTTCGGGCCTTTTACCGTGAGCTCTATTCGAGACCCGAAATGACCGATCCTGTGTGGCTTAATATGTTCAGGATCGTAAGCTCCAGAATGGCACGACACAAACATATGTTCGCCTTTCTTCTCTACGTCCCACTGGACAGAATAGCGGTCATTCACAGAATAACCGAAGGCTTACATGAGATCGCCGAAAAATACGGGATCGATAACGACTACGGCTTTCTGACCCCCATCGATCTCGGTAAGCGGGCTGTCCTTGAATACGATTACTACATCGACCATACCGATTCCGGCGAGGCTGACAAGATTAAGCGGGCCATGGTAGAGATAGAACCTCTGCTTGACGGCCTTGCCGCAACGACAAAGGGCGTCAAGTGGCTCAAATATGTTTTCTCACAGGGATGCTCGAGAAAGGAACAGTACCTGTATATCTGAGAAAGCTCATAAGGTGAGAGGAAGGATCTTCGCATCATTATATCAACGTCCACAATAGCTGACAAAAGGAGAGAAGGCTCGACGGTCTTTTTTCTGACCGGCGGCACAGGATTCATAGGAAGCCACATTGCCGCCGAGCTTTTAAGAAGAGGATACGGCGTCATTCTTCTCGCAAGGCCCGATAAAGAGAGAACTGCGGAGCAAAGGGTTGAAAGGTTGATGCGATGGTTTGGTATTGCGGAGCAGAGCCTCTCAAGGCTCGAGGTCGTCGAAGGCGACATGGACAGGCCCTATTTGGGCATGGAAGCAAAGCGCCGCAGAATCATCTCCGGCCGCATCGACGAAGTGATCCACTGCGCCTCGGATACCTCCTTTTCGGAAAGAAAACGTGCTCAAGTCGAGAGGACCAATGTGACAGACTTGAGCAACCTGCTTAAGACGATTGCCGAGAGCAAATGTCACTTCTTTCATCACATCAGCACGGCTTACGTAGCGGGAAAAAAATGCGGGCCTTTGAGCGAGGGATTCGTAAAAACAGAGGTATTTACCAACGTGTATGAAGAAACAAAATATATCGCCGAGAAGACAGTCCTCGATTTTTGCCGCGACAAAGACATGAGACTCAACATATACAGACCGTCAATCGTCTACGGCAGCGCGAGGGATGGAAGAACCTTAAGCTTCAACGCACTCTATTATCCCATACGGGTAATGCTCTTTCTAAAGAATCTCTACGAAAAGGACATTGCCGAACGCGGCGGTAGGAAGGCCGAAGCCATGTCGGTAAAGAGGCAGGCTGACGGTTCTATCCATCTACCCATCAGGATCGGCGTGAACGGGACAGGCGGGATCAATCTTATACCGATCGATTTCTTCATCCATGTCTTCATGGCGCTCATGGAAGAATGCCTTACGGGAGATGTCTTTCATATCGTCAACAGCAGAACCACCACAATTAAGACGCTCATCGAATACACCGAGCGTTACTTCGGGCTCTCAGGCATAAGAACCGTGGTCCCCGGCTCATTCGACGGCCTGCCAAGAAACGCCCTTGAAACTCTTTTCGAGCACTATATCGACGCCTACGGGCCATATATTCGTGATGCAAGGGTCTTCGAACATGATAAGACGGATGCAATTCTCGAGAAAAAAGGCATGCGCTGTCCTGAAATGGATTACCATATCTTCTCGCGGTGCATGGATTTCGCCGTAGATGCCGGTTGGGGTGAGTTCATTTTTGGGGACAAGGTTAAAGAAGAATGGCGGAAGTAACGAACCGGGATGATCTTAACGTCTCCTACGGCTTTAAGACCGTGCCCGCCCGTGTGAAAACCGGAATGATTCAGAAACATTTCAGCGCCATCGCCGGCACGTACGATCTGGCGGACGCACTGCTCTCTTTGGGTCTTAACGTACTCTGGCGAAAGTCGGCGATGCAACTTCTTCAACTTCCCCGGGAGGCCCTGGTACTTGACCTATGCGGTGGCACCGGAGATTTTTCATTCCTGGCAGCGGGTGGGATCGGTCCCTCAAGCCCTGTCGTCCTCTATGATTTCAACCCAGCCATGATAAGAAAGGCTATGCAAAGAAGGGCAACTCATAGAAAGACGGGGAAGATCATCTGTGTGCGAGGAGACGCAGAGAATATAGCCTTTCACGATAACGTCTTCGACGCGGTTATGATAGGCTTCGGCATCCGCAATCTTGCCCATCCAGTTATGGGCATCAGAGAAAGCTATCGGGTCTTGAAAAGGGGTGGGGCATTGATGATACTCGAATTCTCTCTTCCCCTTAACCGATGGCTGCGCAAGGTTTACGACTTCTACTCATTCAGGGTCATGCCTTCTTTAGGAAAACTCATTACGGGCGCACAAGATCCATTTTCCTATCTCGCAGAATCGATCCGGGTCTTTCCTGCCCCGGATGCCCTTCTGTCAATCCTTAAGGAGAACAGATTTTCAAGACCATCATTCTCAAGACTCACGAACGGAATAGCCGTTGTTTATATGGCATACAAAGATTCATGATAGCCTCCGTTCGATGGGACCTCACGGAGCGTGTGGAAAGAATATGAGAATTTTCGGCGGAGAATAAAGACGCGATATCAGAAGACGGGTCTTACATTCCGTGCAGGCTGAAGTCCCAGGCTCGTGATCACCTCCGCGTTCGTAAGGGCGTCTATATAGTCCCTTCGTCCGTCAAGCACATCCTGAGCGTCACCCTTTTCCAGGTAGACTTGGAGGTATTCTATATAGCCGCCATACTCCTGACACTGGGAAAAATCTCTCACGGGCCAGTACAGACCGAATGCAAGCCCTTGCACGCCCTCCCTGTCCAGGTCTTTGCTCTTGATGAGTTTCATATAGCGCGGGACCTGTTGAAGCGCGTACGAAAACCTGTTTTCAGCCTTGGTGGAACTCCCGTCAAAGTATAGCTCGGAGGGTCTCACATTTACCGCGAGGTATTGAAGCCTCTGGTTGTTCTGGTCATTGAGCGGCGTAAACCCGATACCATCGGGAACAATGGCTACGTGGGACGCCGAGTACCTGACATATATGTCTCCCAAGAGATCTACGTTCGCCTCGTAAAGTTTCTGCAGGCTTGGGTCACTATACACGTGCTTTATGGCCTGTGATTCATTCTTTGCAATATAGACGGGGCCGGCGGAGCAGGAACAAAGGATCAAAAGGATAAGCGAGAGACATCCGATAGAGCATTTTCTCATTGCCTGTCCTCCTTCTTCAACAAGGTTACGATTTCTGTCAATTCTTCACGTATCTCGTTCAGAATCTTCTTGTGGTTTGCCAGATACTGTTTGGCGCCGTCTATAGTGAACCTCTTTTCGTGGAGTAGTTTCTTTATGGTGAATATAATGTCGAGGTCTTTCTTTTTATATAATCTTTGACCCGTCGGGCTTTTCACGGGCTTGATGTCTTTGAACTCCTGTTCCCAATACCTGAGCACATGAGGTTTCAGGCCTGTGAGGTTGCAGACCTCTTTGATCCTGTAGAACACTCTGTCGGGTATCTCTTTACTGTTCATTGCTGCCTTGCGCTATTTATCTCATCTTTCAGGACCTGGCTCAGCCTAAAACTCAATACCTTGCGCTCGGTAATCTTGATCTCCTGGCCCGTTTGCGGGTTTCTGCCCCTCCGAGCCTTTTTCTTTCTTACGAAGAAATTTCCAAACCCGGAGATCTTTACATTCTCATCCTGCGCAAGGGTATCCTTGATGATCTCAAAGAACCTGTCCACGATGTGAGCGCATTCTCTTTTTGAAAACCCGAGTTTTTCATAGAGATTTGTAACAATGTCGATCTTGGTCATGTGCCCTCCTTATGTCCTCAAGGAAATCCCATCTATTTTTGAAAGTTCTTGAATGATCCCCTGTTGTAAACCGTTCACCGTTTCGTCTTTGAGCGTATCTTCGAAAGACTGAAAAACAACCCGGAAGGCAACACTTCGCGTTTCCTTTCTGAACATGTCGAATATGCCCACCGACGTGATCAGCGGTGAAAGTTTCTTGATGCTCTCCACAAGTGACGTGATAGGGATGGCATCGTCGATATAGAACGAAAAATCCCGTGTCACCTGAGGATACCGCGGTATCGGCTTGTACTGCACCTTAACATTCCCTTTATGTAAGATTATATCAAAATTGAGTTCAGCACAATAAATACTTTGTTCAATTTCAAAGGTTTTCAGTACATCATCCCGAATCTCGCCGATCCATCCGACCTTGATATCGTCTATATATATATCGGCGCCCCTCATCGGGTGCAGAAAAGGCTCGCCGCTCCTCGCGGCCGCGCAAGGCATACCGAAAGAACCTATAATACCTTCCATTACCCCTTTTATATCAAAAAAATCGTAGTCTGTATACTTTTCTCTCCAGAAAAAATCTCTTTCCTTTCCGGTCATTGCGAAGCAAAGCACCGTTTCCTCCCTGGGACGGTCACCCTCACCTTGGAAAAAGACCTTGCCCTTCTCGAAAAGCCTCAAATTCTTTGCACCGCGGTTGAGGTTGTATGCAATGGTTTTCAGCATTCCCGGCGTCATACATGTCCTCATCACGCTATAGTCCCGGGAGATGGGATTTACAATGGGCACGAAGCGTCTGCGCTCGTCCGTTTCGGAAACCAAAAGGCTGTCCGCATCTTTGGCGCTGAAAAAGGCAAAATTGATGATCTCGTCAAAGCCCGCCAGCCGGAAATAGTCTCGCGTCATTTCAAGGAAGGTATCCTTTTTTGTCTTCTGGTGAGATCGCAACGCGGTAAGCGGGCTCGTGGCAGGTATGTGCTCGAATCCATGTATCCTGGATATCTCCTCTACGATGTCCGCAGGCTCGTTGATGTCGTGGCGGAAATGGGGCACAGCCACAACGAGGCCGGCGTCATCCTCCGCCTTTATGTGCAGATCGATAGAACGCAGGGCGCGGTTAATCTCTTGCTCGCGGATATGCGTACCCAGGAGGCCATTGATAGCGCTATAGGTGACAAGCATTGTTTTGGGTTCTCTTTTTTCATAGAGCTCCCGCTCTCCCTTGAGAATCGCCCCTCCTGAAATTTCCCGCATGAGATACACAGCACGCTCCGCAGCGAATAAGACGTTATCGATATCTATTCCTTTTTCAAAACGCAGGGAGGCCTCGGATCGTATACCCAGTCTCCGCGCGGTCTTTCTGATATACAGAGGGTTGAAATAGGCGCTTTCCAGGGCGATGTTCCGGGTGCTTTCGGTAATCTCAGAATTCTCGCCGCCCATAATGCCGGCCACTGCCACGGGCCCGGAGCCGTCGCATATGAGGATATCTCCCGCTTCAAGCTTCCTCTCCATGCCATCGAGAGTGCGGAAAACCTTTGCCTGTTCCGCCCGCCGCACCTCAATCCTTCTGTCTTGAATACGCTCATAATCGAAGGCGTGAAGGGGCTGGCCCAGTTCGAGCATGACGTAATTCGTCACGTCAACGATAGAGCTGATCGGTCTCATGCCGCATTTCAAAAGACGGCTCCTCATCCAGTAAGGAGAAGTGATAATCGAGGTACCCTCGATTATCTTGAGTACGTATCGGGGACAGGCATCAAAGTCTTTGATATCAAGGGCCACCCGGTCTTTGACCTGTTCTTTTCCATTCGATTCGAACTTAAATGAGGGCAGTTTGGCCTTCTGGTTGAGGATACTCGCAACTTCCCGCGCAATACCGAGAACAGAGAGACAATCTCCACGGTTAGGCGGCACGTTAATGTCGAGCACGCTGTCGCTTACCCATTTTTCCTGAGCAAGCTCACTTCCTACGCTCGCCTCTTTGGGGAGGATGAAGATGCCGCTGTGGTCGTCAGACAGACCGAGTTCCTTCTCGGAGCAGAGCATTCCGTAAGAGTCCACGCCCCTCAGTTTCTTCTGCTCGATTACAAAATCCCGGGCAAGACGGGCGCCGACTTTAGCGAGAGGGACTTTATCTCCCCTGGCAATGTTTTTTGCGCCGCAGACTATGACCAGGTCTTCGCTTCCCGCATCGATCGTACAAATCGAGAGGTTCTCGGCGTTGGGATGCTTTTCAATGTTCTTGATTTCACCTACTACAACACCCGCAAAAAAAGCGGAAAGCTTCTCAATCGATTCGACCTCCAATCCCCGAAGCGTCAGGCGCTTTGCCAGTTCCTGGGGGTCAATATCGATGACCACGAATTCCTGAAGCCACTCAAAGGGTATCTTCAATCACACACCTCAAAACTGAGAGAGAAAACGGATGTCGTTATAGTAGAACTGTCTGATGTCATCGATACCGAATTTAATCATGGCGATCCGCTCCACCCCCATCCCGAAGGCAAAACCTGTTATCTCTTCCTGGTCGTAACCCACGTTGCGGAAGACCTGGGGATGAACCATGCCTGAGCCCAGGATTTCGAGCCAGCCGGTATCCTTACAAAGTCTGCACCCTCTTCCGGTGCATATAACGCAGCCTATGTCGACTTCGGCCGAAGGTTCGGTGAAGGGAAAGTAGCTCGGCCTGAACCGTAAAGGCGTGTCATTTCCGAACATCTCCTGAACAAACATCGTCAAGATTCCCTTGAGATCGGAAAAACGGACATGTTTATCTACCATCAGTCCTTCGACCTGATGGAACATAGGCGTATGCGATATATCATGGTCACAGCGGTATACCGCTCCGGGGGAAATAATCTTTACCGGGGGGAGTTGTGCTTCCATGGTCCGTATCTGCACGGGAGATGTATGGGTCCTGAGTACCGTGCCCTTTGCGATATAAAAAGTGTCCTGCATGTCCCGCGCGGGATGGTCTGCCGGGATATTGAGCGCCTCGAAGTTATAATATTCGCGCTCGATATCAGGGCCTTCGGCCACGGAGAACCCCATGGATACGAATATCCTCGTAATCTCTTCAAGTGTCTGGGTAATGGGGTGTTTTCTTCCGATAAGAGGGGTCTTACCAGGCATAGTGATATCAATCCAGGACATCGCCTCTTTTTGTCTTTTTTCTTGCTCTTCGTACCGGGTTTCGAGTTCTTTTATCTCATTCTCTGTTACGATCTTGAGATCGTTGATCGCTTTGCCCGCGTCTCTGCGCAAATCTTTCTCCAGGGCCTTGAGCTTATCAAGATAGTCTGCAAAGACACCCTTTCTCCCGAGCAGGAATATTTTGACTTTTTTGATGTCTTCAATATTCTTTACTGTGGATAGCTCGTTTCTGATTGTATCCTTAAGCCCGCTGATATCCAAGAATCACCCTACTTGGCTATTGCTTCCCTGACCTTGGTGATGACCTGCTCAAATCCGGCCGGATCATTGACAGCCATATCTGCAAGTGATTTCCTGTTGAGGGCTATGTGTGCGACCTTCAATCCATTGATGAATCTGCTGTACGGCATTCCGCTCGCCCTGCAAGCCGCATTAATCCTCACAATCCAGAGTGATCTGAAATCTCTCTTCTTCTGCTTTCTTCCGCTGTAAGCGTTCTTCAGCGCCTTGAATACGCTGCGCTTGGCCACGCTGAAAACGTTCTTTCTGCGGGCCGTCATGCCGCTCGCAAGCTTCAAGACCTTGTTTCTTCTCCTTCTTGCTTTGAAACCTCGTTTTGCCCTTGGCATTTCTGTACACCTCTATGCTTTCTATGAATATGGTAATAATGCTTTTATCCGCTTTATGTCGTTCTGATGGACCGTGTCGGATTTTGATAATCTTCTCTTCATCTTTGGCGTCTTAGATGAAAGCAGATGACTGTGGAAGGCCTTCGCGCGCTTGACTTTGCCTCTCGCAGTTAATTTCACCCTTTTCGCTAAACCCCGATGGGTTTTCATTTTCGGCATGTATACCTCCCTTGTCCTGTTTCTTACTCCGCGGTCTTACAGTGGAGCAAAAATCATCACGATATTTCTCCCGTCGAACCGCGATCTCTGTTCTATCGCCCCCAAGTCCTTAAGGGCTTCTATGATCTTGGTGGCAAGCTTTTCGCCCATATCGATGTGGAGTATCTCTCTTCCTTTGAACATGATGATGACCTTTATCTTGTACCCTTCTTCAAGAAACTCGCGCAGATGCTTTATCTTGAACTGAAGGTCATGTTCCTCTATTTTGAGACCCAGCTTCATCTCCTTTAAATGGACCACGGCCTGCTTTTTCTTGGCGTCATGGGCTTTCTTGGCAAGTTGATATTTGAACTTGCCATAATCCATGATCTTACACACAGGAGGAACTGTTTTCGGTGAAACCTCGACCAGATCGAGCTCCTGTTCTCTTGCCATTCTCAGCGCCTCCGAAGTCGATACCACGCCGAGCTGTCTTCCGTCGTCGGCGATCAATCTGACTTCTCGCGCACGAACTTTCTCATTTACATTAATCGTATCCTTACCGGTATCCCTTGCTATAAGGCTCACCTCCTGAGTATATTGTCTTCCTTTACCCTCTTGATAAAATCTTCCACTTTGAGATCTTTCAATTCCCCGCCGTCGCGGAGTCGCACGGTAATGGATTTCTTTTCCATCTCATTCTTACCCGCGATGACCATATAGGGGATTTTCTTTACCACACTTTCCCTGATTTTTAAACCGAGTTTTTCATTTCTCGTGTCGAGCTCGGCCCTTATCTCCTCACTGATCATCGAATCATAAATACCGCGAACATAGTCTCCCTGGTCATCGGTAATATTCATGATGACGACCTGCGTGGGCGCGAGCCAGACAGGGAACTTCCCGCCGTAGTGCTCGATGAGCACGCCGATGAAACGTTCCATGGCTCCAAGCACAACCCGGTGGAGCATGACAGGCCGTTTGCGCTTTCCATCGCTGTCCGCGTAGGTAAGATCGAAGCGTTCAGGGAGGGCAAAGTCACACTGAATTGTGGCGCATTGCCATTTCCTACCGATTGCATCCTTGAGCTTGATATCAATTTTGGGCCCGTAAAAAGCCCCGTCTCCGACGTTCAGCTCATAAGGCAACCCTTCCGTATCAAGCACTTCTTTGAGGGCGCTCTCTGCCCGGTCCCAGTCTTCATCGGAACCGATGGATTGAGAAGGTCTCGTGCTGATCTCCATCTCAAATCGAAAGCCGAAGATGGCCATCACGTCCTGTACGAATCGGATGATGCCGAGTATCTCCTCATGAAGCTGATCGGGACGAAGAAATATATGGGCATCGTCCTGGGTGAACTCTCTCACGCGCATGAGTCCGTGAAGCACGCCCGACTTTTCGTGCCGCGAGACCGTACCGAGCTCAAAGTAGCGCAGTGGCAAGTCGCGATAACTTCTAATCTGCGACTTGTAAACCATTATATGTGAGAGACAGTTCATCGGCTTGATCCCATACTCCACTTCATCGATCTTCGTGAAGTACATGTTCTCACGGTAGTTGTCGAAATGGCCCGACTTCTTCCACATGTCAAGCTTCAGGATATGGGGCCCGTAAACAAACTGATATCCACGCTTTAAGTGTTCCTTGCGTTCAAAATCTTCGAGCAGGTATCTGAGCAGGGCCCCGTTCGGATGATAGATAACGAGCCCCGCGCCGACCTCATCGGACACGCTGAAAAGGTCAAGCTCTTTGCCGAGCCGCCTGTGGTCCCTCTTCTTCACCTCTTCGAGAAAGGCCATGTATTCATTCAATGATTTTTCATCGGCGAAGGCTGTGCCGTATATACGCCTGAGCATCTTGTTGTGCTCGTCGCCCCTCCAGTAAGCCCCTGCAAGGGAGAGGAGCTTGAAGGCTTTGATTTGACCGGTGGAGGTAAGATGCGGTCCCCTGCACAGGTCCGTGAAGGAGCCCTGGGTGTAGGTGGTCACTTCTTTATCCTCCATCCCGTTTAAGAGGTCGACCTTGTACGGCTCGCCCATCCCGGTGAACATCTCTATGGCCTCGTCCTTCTTCATGATCTTTCGCTCAATGGGGATGTCGGAGGCCACGATTTCTTTCATCCGTTTCTCAATCTTTTCAAGATCTTCTTCCGTAAAACCAGGATCGTAATCAAAATCGTAGTAGAAACCGTTCTCAATCGAGGGGCCGATAGCCACCTTGACCCCGGGGAACAAGTCTCGCACCGCTTGCGCCATGAGATGAGATGTACTGTGCCTTAATATATCAAGGTTTTCATTCATGTCAGTTCTCTATAGAGTTACTCTTAACAAAACTACGGACAACAATTCCCGAACAGAAAGATATTCTTATCATTTTTGTTTTCCCTTGTCAATTCTTATAGTTAAAGAAAATGATAAATTTTCTGCCGGATGAGGTGCGGCATAAGCACTCTATATGTTTAAGAACCGCAATTTGGGGGCGCGCGTTGGGCAAAATTTAGCCAGAAAACCCGCTTTCCCGACCGAAACATGGGAAAAGGGCTTGCAACCGTTCAATTTAGTCACTTCGTATTAAAAAGTGTTACATATTCCCCATAACCCTCTTTTACCAGGTCATCTTTGGGGATAAACCGCAGCGCCGCCGAGTTCATGCAGTATCTGAGTCTCAAGGGTGGCGGGCCGTCGTTGAACACGTGGCCCAAATGCGAATCAGCATGCTTACTCCGCACCTCGATGCGTTTTATAAAAAGGCTCCTGTCTACCTTCTCCACGATATTACCGGGCTCGAGCGGTTTTGTGAAGCTCGGCCAGCCTGTACCCGAGTCGAATTTGTCCACAGAGCTAAACAGGGGTTCGCCCGAGAGGATGTCGACATAGATGCCCTGCCTGTGGTTGCCGTCGTATTCGTTATCGAAAGGGGGTTCGGTGCCTTTGCGCTGGGTCACCTTATATTGTAGGGGTGTGAGTATCTTCTTCAAGGTGGCGTCGTCTGGTTTTTTATAGTTTCGCCAATTCTGCATGTTCTTTCCTTGCATCTGCCCGTTATTTTGCACGGAACCCGTGGCGGCGCCGTTTGTTATGTGCCTTAACGAACCCTCATTCGCAGAAACCTCCTTTTCCCATACCATAAGACAGAGCACGATTCCGGCCGCATACAGTATTTTCTTCATCATCTTCATTAATTTCATGGGTGAGTCACCATTACATGTTCAAATTATATACGGCCCCGACTCTTGTCAATGGAGGATTCCGACGCCGGCAAATAACATGCTGCCAGTCTTACCCTCCTTGACAACATCTGGTTCGCGCTCATACATTCCCTTTGTCGGGGGATGGGGCACGTAAGATGGGGAGGATGAATCATGAAGATCGGATACATTTTACTGATTATTGGAAGCGGCCTTGTTCTCGCCTCCGTATGTGGGGCGACAGGGGCACAAGGCGCCGGCACACTCGAAAAGGCTACTTTTGCGGGTGGATGTTTCTGGTGCATGGAACCGGCTTTTGATCACCTTCAGGGGGTCGTATCAGTCACGGTCGGCTACACCGGAGGATCCAAAAAGGACCCTACCTACGAAGAGGTCTCGTCGGGCTCAACCGGTCACGCGGAATCTATCGAGATCATATACGATCCATCGAAGACGAGCTACAAAAAGCTCCTCGACGTATTCTGGCACAATGTGGATCCGACCGTGTCAAACCAACAGTTCTGTGATGTAGGCAATCAATACCGGAGTGCTATTTTCTATCACAATGAAGAGCAGAAAAAGCTTGCCGAAGAATCAAAAGATGCGCTCATCCGTTCGGGAAAGTTCAAGACCATTTATACGGAAATCACGCCGGCAACTCAATTTTACCGGGCCGAGGAGTATCATCAAGAATACTATAAGAAAAACCCTCTCCGTTACAAATTCTATCGCTATAACTGCGGTCGTGATAAGCGATTGAAAGAGGTTTGGGGAGAGGCAGCGGGATCGCACTGAACCCGCATTATCTGCCGGGACCCCTTTCGCCATCCCGCGCTCACGCGCCCGGGCCGCAAGCTCTTCCCTTGAGATTAAAAAATAGCTTGAGTGCTTTTTTGACCCTGTCCGAGAATATTTTCGTGGCAAGAAATCTTCCCGCCACCTGTCGGTTTATTTCCCCCAGTGTCGGGTAAGGATGAACGGCTGAAGCTAAGGTAGACAGCCTGACATTCCCGTTCAGCACAGCCACCCATTCGGCGAGCAGGTCTCCTGCGCGCGGGCCAAGGATCGCGACGCCAATGGGTCTCTCCTTTTCATCGAGAAGCATCTTGATCTTTCCTGTTATCTCGCCCTCTGCGACCCCTCTGTCGTTCATCTCAAAGGGCTCAGACCAGGTAGAATATTTGATCCCCCTCATCTTTGCAGCTTTCTCGTTGAGCCCGATAGAGGCAAGCTCGGGGTCCGCATAGGTTACCCAGGGAACATGGCTATAGCTTACCTTTTTCGGCACGTGGAATATTGTATTGGCAAGCACGATGCCCCCCTCGTAACCAGCGGCATGGGTGAACTGGTAGACGCCTGTGACATCGCCTGCCCCGTAGATGTTGCTCCGGCTCGTCCTCAATCTTCCATCGAGTCTCAAGCCTTTTTGGTCAAAAGCCACGCCGATCTTTTCCAGGCCAAGCCCGTCCAGATTCACCCTGCGGCCTGTAGCTACAAGAAGCACTTGGGCCCTGACGCTTCTCACCTCGTCTTTCTTTTTAAAGGTGACTTCTCTCTCTTGTCCGGTATCGATCGTGCGCACAACCTGGGAGTCGAGGTGGAATTCCACTCCTTCTGTCTTCAAGACGTTCATAACCTCGCCGGCCATGTCAGGATCGTCCGCATTAAGGATCTGCCCGAGAAACTCGATCACCGTCACTTTGGTTCCGAGCCTCGTAAAGGCCTGAGCCAGCTCAATCCCTATGGGTCCTCCCCCGATAATCGCCAGGGACTCAGGCAGCTCCTTCAAGCCGAAGATCTCTCTATTCGTGACGTACGGCGTTTGCGTGAGTCCCGGAATGGGCGGTATGGCAGCCCTCGACCCAGTCGCGATGACCCAGCTTTTGGCCGAGTATCGTTTGCCGTTAAGGCTCACCGAGCGGTCATCCTCAAAGACTGCTTCACCGAGAAGGACTTGAGCGCCAAGGTCGCAGAATCGCTCTTTCGAATCATGTTTCTGAATGGCATCTATGACCGACTGGATCCTTGCAGCGATCTGACGAAAGTCCGGCCGCTTAAGCGTCACCTGAGGCAGACCGAAACGCGGTGCGCTTTTCAAGAGATGGTACACGTGGGCGCACCTGATAAGCGCTTTGCTCGGTACGCACCCGTAGTGCAGGCAATCGCCCCCAAGCGCTTCTTCCCTCTCTAAGATCAACACCCTGGCGCCTGCCTGGGCTGCGCCTGCTGCGACGGTGAGCCCGGCCGCGCCTGCGCCTACAACGCCTATATCATAATCGTACGTAGCCATAGTAGCCTCCTCACTTATACGCCATTATTGATCGTCACCCGATCCCTTCTTTCGCCGGTAGAACATCACGAATTTCTTTGCCGCCAGCGGGAAAACCCCAAGAAGCGCGAGGGAGGTGATCAGACCAGGAGAGAGAATTCCCTTGAAAGATTGAATCCCGGCGAACTGTCTGCCCGCGTTCACATAGATCATGGTTCCTGCGAGCATACCGGCCTGGGACACCCAGTAGAACTTCCATAGCGGCATTCTGGTGAGACCCACAACCAGGTTGATGACCCAGAACGGAAACACAGGGATCAAGCGTAGTGTAAACAGATAAAATGCCCCCTCCTTTTCGATTCCCTCATTGATGCGGGTAACTCTGTCACCGAGCCTCGCCTGTAAAAAGTCGCCCAGAACAAAGCGTGAAATCATACAGGCGAGCGTTGCTCCGATGGCGCTGGCAAACGAGACGATGAGTGTACCCGCCGCAAAGCCGAAGAGCGCGCCGGCAATTATGGTGAGAACCGCCGCCCCCGGCAGAGAGAGGGCCGCTGCGGCAACGTATACGGTGAAATAGATGAGGATCACGAGGCCCGAATGTTCTAGTTTAAGGACGCTCAAACCTTTGAGTGAGCTCTTCACGTGGGCAAGGGTAAGGTAGTCGCCGAAATCCATTACCCAAAAGGTCACGAGAAGACCGGCTATGAGGGCAGAAAGTATTATCCTTTTTACCGCGTGCTTGGTCATGCCCCCCAACTCCGGACTGTCCTCATTCTTCCGGACCTTGGGCCGCTCGGGTAACGATTGATCCGCTGCATGAGGAACCGGCCCCGGCCGTACATCCGAAACAGTGATCTCCTGTCATGATGCGACGCTTCTCAATCGCAGCGGAAGAAAAGTTGAGGATCTGGTCGGGAGCGCCGTGATTGAGCGGGATATCAAGGGCAAGATTGAAGTCACAGTCATAAAGAGTCCCATCCCAGCCCACGCTGATCTGGTTCCGGCACATGAGTCCCGGAACGGTCTCCGGATTAAAAGACTCCTTCAAGAGGGCGAGATATGGCGATTCCTCGTTGCGTCTCAAAAGGTCCTTCCGGAACCTTCCGAGAGGCATGTTCGTGATAGTCAAAAGGTTTGTAAAATGAATGCCAGAACGCTCATTGAGCTCCCGCCGATAGTCTTGCTCAAGGGAAGCCTGAAGATAAGGCAAGAACGACCCGCCGGGGTTGTATACAAGATTGAGGGGCAGGGCCGGATCGAGTCCGTAGCCCAGTGCATTAAGGCGCGTAAGTGCTGCGATGCTTTTCCCGTACACCCCCTCTCCTCGCTGCGCGCACACGTTTTCTTCAGTATAGCAGGGTAAAGAAGCCACAAGCCTGATTTCGCGCTCTCTCAAGAATTCCGGCAGGCCCTCCGCAGTCGGCTCAAAAAAAACGGTGAGATTTGTCCGCACCTGCACCGGAATGTCCTTACCCCTGAGCGCGTCCACAAAATCACGAAAATGGGGGTTCAGTTCGGGAGCGCCGCCCGTGAGATCTACACACTGGCATCGTGCGCCCTGAGCCGCCGCGACAATGAGTTCCATTACCTGCCACTCCATCTGTTCGAGACGCGAAGGAGACGCTTCGTGGTGGCAATGCACGCATTGCTGGTTGCATTTGAGACCGAGATTCACCTGAAAAATATCGATCGCGCGGCTAAATAGTCCCTGGCTCTGCGATCCACCCACTCTTTTATCAAATTCATTCATAGTTTATCCTCCTTCTTTTCCACTTACCGGAGTCGCCCGTATCACTCGGTCCTTAAGCTCATGGCCACGTGTCACCCCCTGTGAGAAGCCCCTCACCTGTGAGAGATCCCCTCGGTGGGAGTCTAGATATCCCATGGTCACCGAGCCTTTCAAACCGCTCTTGATTCCATCGCGATAATAAGCCGCCAGATCGTCCACAGTATCGATATCTCTCTTCCGATCGAGTACGCGGACACGTAAGCCTCGCTTGATCAACCGCCGCGTGGTCTCTGCAAAGACGTGTGGAGTGCTCCATTCGATCTCTTCAAAAACATCGGGAAGAAAGAAGCCCCGATTAAAGCCAATCAGGTAGTAACCCCCGTCGTGGGCCGGCCCTATAACGACATCATGATCATCAAGAGAGTCAAAAGCCTCTTCCAGAAGTTCTTTCGTGATATCCGGGATGTCGCTACCCACAAGGATCACCGAGTCAATACCCGTGGAAAACATTTCCAGAAACGCGTTCCTCATTCTTTGTCCGAGGTCATCTCCGGTCTGCGGCACGTAACGACGCTTCACGCCGAGCCAACTCTTTATCTCCGCTAACGCGCGAGCAGGAGAGAAATAGATGATAACGGGATGGGCTCCCCGATTAAGTGTGGCTATGATATCTTCCACAAAGCAACGGTAGAGCGCGCGAGCGGTCTTCTCACCGAGAAACGCAGCGAGCCGCGATTTGACCATGCCCTCCTTCGGCGCCTTGACAAAGACGATAACGCATCGCTTACCATTACTTTTTGAGACCGTGGATACAACCTTCATAGAAGACCCGCCAAGCCTTTCTATCGAAACTATAATGCCCGAACCCTCCTTTGTCTTTACTGCCGCGTGTAAAACTTCCCGAGTTTGTCCGGTGAGACGCCAGAAAGGTACAGAATTTGGAGAAACCAGTTGCGGAGCGTGCACAGAACAACTCCCTCCCTCTCCCACCTGCGGGGCGACGTATCGACCTTCTCGTTTACGAACATGATGCTGTCTCCCCTTTTTCTTATCCTCCGCATGATCTCCACATCCTCCATGAGAGGGATTTCCTCGTAGCCGCCGATGCTTTCGAAGTAATCTTTGCGGATAAAAATCGCCTGATCGCCGAAGGGGATCCGGGTAATACGAGAACGCATCGATGCAACCCGCTCGATAATACGGAATGGAAAACCCCCCGCGTGTATGCCGAGATCAAAAGCGCCGGCCACGTATGCGCCGCTTTCCATGGCCTCTTCGATGCGGTTTAGGGCGCAGGCGGGCAGGTTGGTATCGGCGTGAAGAAAAAGGAGAATCCGGCCGCGTGATGCTTTGGCCCCTGCGTTCATCTGTACAGCTCGCCCCGGCGAAGCTACGATCTTGATCGTGTTCACATCGGCGATCGCCTGCAACGTACTCCGACTCCCATCCCCATCCACAACAATAACCTCTGCCCGTTTGCTACCGTCAAGCGAATGGATGTGCGCCAACAGGTCGTTGATCAATTGGGATTCATCCAAAACGGGGATCACGATCGAGATGGCGGGTTCGGCACACATCTGTTCTCCATAGTTAACCCTTTCGTCGCACACGCATAAGATGAGATTATTTACGTAGACCCGGAGGCCATCTGGTTCTATTTCTTAAACGGCTTACACAAAACCTTTATAATGAGCCCCGTGCCTGCGCCCCAGAAACCGTTCACGAGAAAGGCGGTCAAAAGCAAGGGTGGATGCCAGCCCCCACCCATAGGTCTCCCCTTGAGCGGTAGCACCACAATAAGGGCAATGCCTGAGGGAAGAATTGCGCCGAAGAGAAAAGAGATAAGCCAATACGAGGCTCCGTGGGCGAATCTATCGTGAATCGGGGCAAACAGGATTCCCCAGACGCCGCCCCAGAATGCGAGCGAAATTACGGTGGGCACTCCGAAGGGCTTCGTTACGGCCATAGAAAACGGCGCAAAAGGCGCTATCCCGGCTCGAAATAGCAGGGCGAGTGTCAGCTGATGAAAAATGAACGTGGCCGCAAAACCGGCGATGAAACCCAAAAGGAGCTTCATAGGGACACTGAGCGGGTTCGGTCCGGAACTCATCAAGAACCTCCCGTAAGGCCGCAGGTAGTTAGATACAAACCTCTCCTCATGTCCCAAAGATAATGTTTGTGGCCCGTTCGTGCAAGCCCTGCCAAAGGCGCGTGCTTACGTGCTGATGGTGGCAGGAGCGAGAGCCGGCATGGCCCCCGCTCGCCCGAAGGTAAGGTCCCGGATCACAGTCTTCCCCAGGCACTGAGCGGCAAAAGTATGAGTGCGGGGAGCGAAAGAGAGCTTGGGTTTCTGAAATTTGCGAGGCCGATCACCATGCTCTCGTGGCCTGCCTCAGGCTTTTCCTTATAGGTCCCGAATAAACGGTCCCACCAGGAAAGGTTGAAGCCGAAATTTCTGTTGCGTTCGCCGATGATCACCGAGTGATGGACACGGTGCATGTCAGGCGTAACCAGAACAAGACGTAACGTCCAGTCTATCTTTGGACTCAAAGCGCTGTTTGCGTGGTTAAACATGGACGTAGCGTTGAGCAGCACCTCAAAGGCGACAAGAATGACGGGCGATATACCGAACGCTAAAGTGACCCCCATCTTGATGAGCAGCGAAAGCACGATTTCGATGGGATGGAACCTCACACCGGTTGTTACATCAATATCGAGATCCGTGTGATGCATGGCGTGGACATACCAGAGAACAGGAACCTTGTGGAAGATGAGATGCTGAAGGTAGATGGTCACATCAAGGAGTAGCAGGGAAATTGCGCCCACGAGAAGCGAAGGCATGTGGAGCAAATGAAACAATCCCCAGCTTTTCGCTTGAGCGAAAACTGCCAGGGCGACCACGGGAAGGGGCAAGAGCAGGCGCAGCATCAAACTATTGACCAAAGTGAGCGAGAGATTGGTAAACCAGCGGACGGTTTTCGGGGTCCGTAAAACCCGCCGCGGCAGACAAGCCTCCCATATCCCAAGGATCACGAAGACCCCAAGGAAAATACAGAGCCTGATGAGGGTGTAGCGATCAATGACGAGCACATTCATAGATAAATCCTATTCATTCAATTCTATTATAAGGCAGAAGAGCGCCTGTGTGAATTACGGCTTTGTTTGGGTCGTGGGGGCCAGCTGCCCCGCGATATGCGCTGCGCCGGCTCAAGCTTTGTGTTAACTGACTTGAAAACCGGTTCGAAGTCCGCCGTAAAAAAGACATGATATGGTCAGGAAAACGCGCCGACGCATGGAAATAAGGTACCTTTTTAGTTCAAACGGCGCTGCAGTTTCAATTCTCATACGAACAGCCGGTCTTGTCAACTGGATTTTCAAACAACCACGCTCGAATACTTTCGTTACACAAGGAACCAACAGCCTTTGAATCAACATGAGCCCTGTTGCATGCAATAATTATGTGTTGTAGACTTGGAACATGCTCTATCCCATTCTCGTCGTAGACGAGGATCCAAAAATAGCGCACATCGCCAAGGTGTACCTGGCATTTCTGACATTGTGGACCATTATGGACAAAGAGAACAGCCACTAAGGGAGGCAACGTCGTCATGAAGAGAACACCTAAAGCGCAATGCGCCAAGTGCACGGGCTTGCGAGAGGAAAAGGCGTGCTCAGACGAAAAAGGTAAAGGGAAAAGCGCCAGGGGCTGCCCTACCGTGTCGAAAAGAACCGTC
>DATKMQ010000056.1 GCA_035541755.1 Syntrophorhabdaceae bacterium | reverse complement strand
TCCTCGCTAATGCTTTGGGTCCAGGAGGCGAATGAGGCAGTTGAAAAGAGGCACACAAATATAATTGCCAGAATTAAGGTGGCCGCTCTTCTTCCGGGTAGCCTCGTTATTCGTAAAATCCCTTTCATATCAAACGTCATTATATTACGGCTGTGATCACAAAACGTGTGACGCACGTCACGGTTCTGCGACGTTTTTGCCCGTAAACGGCATAAATTGTCGAAAAATTGGAAACTGGATGGCAATGAACGGGAAGATTAACAAAAAGGCAGGGTCGGGTGAACCTTCTCTGCTCGTATAGGCCGCCCGCCTAGTTCTTGAATCTTTTCCGTAACCTCACAAGGCCCAAAAGACCAGGCCCGAAAAGGAGTGCTGCCGGTGGGATGGGCACGGAAGCGGGGGTCCTGTTGAAACGCGGATCGTTAATATTCAGATTCTGAATAGTCGTGAAGGTCCAGCCGGTTGAACTCGTATAGTTCATATAGGTCCCGTAGACTGTGCCCTTGTTCGTGTAGCTCAGGGCCGCGAGGCTGATCGAAGTCGAAGTCCCTCCGGTGAAGGTCACAAGCCAGTTGAAATTACTGACCGCAGTGGAATCGGTCGCAATGGAGTAGTTACTATTCGGCATCTTATCGGTCCACGAACCTTTCGAGAACTGACTCATGCCGGGACTCTGCATGCTGCCTGCATCATACAAATCGAAGAGCTCGATCTTCACTATTCTGGCCGTCTTGGTGCCCCATACCTGATTTTCGCTAAAGGATTGGGACCACGAGGCATACGAGGTGGCTGAGACGAGCCACGTACACAGGGCTATAACGATACAAGCCCCTATTCTCGCACATCTCAAGATGGTCAGGTTACGCGTAACTCTCTCCATAACACTTTGGATTATAAATGTTTTGTTCTTTTTGAATCGGTGACATCTGTCACAGTATAGCAAATTGTTTTGGATAGTGCGACTGGCAAACGAGCTCCTGTGAGATTTGTCATTGGCATAGGCATGGTTTGTGAGGTAAAAAAATGTAGATGAAGGAGATTATGCTAGGTAATGTTCATGCCACCTCCCTTTAAAGAGGACCGCCGGTTTTTTCTATGCGAAGGCTTGAGGGTCGCGAGCAAACCGCATGAGCGCGAACCAGCGGTGAAAAGGATCATCTTTTTTTTCGCCCTCGCCGTCTTCGCCTTAGGTCCCGTATCGTTCCACGTAAGCCTGCACGGTCGCATCCTCGGGTTCGCTGAATCATGGGCGACCACGGACCGGATCGTCATGGTGCGTGAAGGTGCGCAAGATCCTCGGGGCCCGTCGGAGGCAAAGGCCCAAGCGGTGGGCTCTCGATTGACCGTGCAAGAGGTCCGTCAACTGCTCACAGCGCACAACAAAGCGCGCGCGGAGGCGAACACGGCGCCGGTTTCATGGTCGGATAGACTCGCATCATACGCCCAGGAATGGGCTGATCATCTTGCGTCCTCCGGCCGCCGTATGGAACACCGTCCGCATGCAGGCAAATGGAAGCAGGAGTACGGGGAAAATCTGTTTATGGGTACTGCCGGATATTACGGGCCGGTTGACGCGGTGGCCGCGTGGGAGAGAGAAAAATCGGCTTACCACGGAGAACCCATCGACATGTCAAGCTTGCAGGCCTACGGTCACTATACGCAACTTGTGTGGAAAAATACCACGAGGATCGGTTGTGCCAAAGTGTTATGCGATGGCAGCGTGATCGTTGTCTGCAATTACGATCCCCCCGGTAACGTTCTGGGGCAATTGCCCTACTGAGGGCGTTGTACAAGAACGAACGTGTCGATTTATCATTTCGCCAAATGTGTCGCTGCGAAGAAGCCCGGCCAGGCAATGAAGCGCCGACAATTGTGTCGATGCAGAGTCATACTTTTCGACAATTCCGTCTCGTGGAAAGGGCTGCACGTTAAGCTCGATCAAGTGAATGAGCCATGCTACTGTCTTGCCGCATGTGGCATATGGCTTGCAAAGGCATTATATTAATATACAAGCGGATTGATGTGAGATCAATCCTCGCATCGAAGGAGTGTAACCATGAGAAAAGGAAAGAACACAGCCGAGATTCTCGACAGAGATGACGAACTGGAAGATATGGAGTGGCCGGACGACAATACTGAGGAGAGGACCCTCATACTCAAGGCGGCGCCCCCGTCGCGCAGGGCACAACTTATGGCGCACGGAGCCATGGAAATACGGTGCGCGCATTGCGACGAGATCAGACCTTTAGCAAGCGCCGAGGAGTGCGACGAGGGCTGGCTCTGCGAAGATTGCGTTCGGGAGATGACCCGCAAGCCCAAATTCGGCGGGCAGCGAGGAAGATAAGGCTTACCTTATCGTAAATGACCCGGTAAGCCGAAGAAGAAATAAACGCTAAAGTAAAACATCCCCTTTATTCCAATGTGGCCCCGGTACCTTTCTTAGTTGTCGGGGAATACGAGAATAACACCCGGTATCTCACGGTGGCAGACCATCCGCACCTTCTATGAGCCGTGGATCGTCGCCCGAATCGCAGGGATTCTTGTAACAAGAAAAATCGATGCGACTACGCAGCAGAAGCCTCCCACCATATCGAAGGCATTGATAAGACCAAGAAGAGCAGCGAAGAAGAAGATGTGCCGGACGGTCACTGACCCTCTAAGCGTGAGCAGGGCGAGAAAGGACGTCTGAACCATAGCAAGTACCTGGGTAACAATGCCTTCATTATAGCACGACGGGCTACCGAAGACATGACGAATTCGGAAACCGGAGTGGGCGCCACAATCTCCTCTCCACGAGTCGCATAGATTTCAAGTCAATAATGTCGAAAGCGCGGGATAAGATCGCCATTGTTGTCGAACACGTCAGCGGTTTCAGTTAGAAACATCCAATGATATCAAATAAGTCCACAGTGGCACGCCCATTGCTGTTAGACTTACGGCTGCGACGTTCATGTCAGAGGATAAGAGTAGTTGTGGTAAGGGGCATTAACGAGGAAAGAAACAGATTCAGAGGAGTACGGCCTTGCAACGTTGCTGACAGAGCGGGCGCATAAAGGAGTGTCATGAACATTGGGATGATTCTTATCGTGGCCGGAAGCCTTGTTGTAATAGTCGGCTATATGTACTTCTTTCTGTGATGCCGAGTCCTCTTGCGCGTCATATGTTTGCCGTTTTTTGGCGGCATGGGCAGCCCTCTCTCGACAGCAATCTCCCTTAATGTGCTTGCAGCTTAATGCGGGGGAAGACGTACACCTTGAATAGGGCTTTTCTCTCGGGTTCTTTGTCTTTTTCCCAGGGGCGCATATATTTGAAAGCGAGCGTGACCTGACCCGGGCCCACAGTTGAAAAGGTCCAGATTTCTTCACCCCCGGCCCCGACAAGATTTGTCTGCGATGCCCTGTATTCAGACCTGACGAGCCTCACAATTTTATCATCGGGAGGGGCCGTGAGTTGCCACTGGTAGCCTGTAGCGGGATTTGAATCGAGAACTATGGAGAATGCTTCGCCGACCTTTAGTTGAATCGCTCTTTTGGGGTCTACGTATGTGCTCGTTTTGCCGGGTAGCTCTTTGGAATCGCCACTTATCCCGGGCGAGGCGACTATGAGTGCGACGGCGACCCATAGCACCAAGAGGGGTATGACTTTATTCCATGGTATAATTTTCTTCATCAAACAGTCCTTATAACATTGTGCTCCATCCTCGCGATGATTGCAAGGGTCATACTTCGTTTTCTGTTGAAATGAAGGGCGGTTACAGGTTATCTTCAGGAAGGATAGATAGGCCGTGAGAATGCGGTTACGCCCGACCCTCAGATACTACGTGTGAAGGAGAAGCCATGCTGTTTTCCAAGATGTTCATCCCGACGGTAAAAGAGGACCCCAAAGAAGCTGAAGTCGTGAGCCACAGGCTCATGCTGCGGGCCGGTTTTATTCGCAGGCTTTCGTCGGGTATTTACACCTGGCTTCCCCTCGGTTTGAGATCGCTTCGCAAAGTGGAACAGATCATCCGGGAAGAGATGAACAAGAAAGGTGCCCAGGAAATTCTCATGCCTCTCGTACAGCCCAGGGAACTCTGGGTCGAGAGCACGCGATGGGAAAAATACGGAAAGGAGTTGCTTCGGTTCGTGGACAGGAATAATCGAGAGCTCTGTTTAGCGCCCACGCATGAAGAAGTGGTTACGGACCTGGTGCGACGCGAGGTCAAATCGTATAAAGAGCTTCCCTTGATCCTCTATCAGATACAGACAAAATTCCGGGATGAAATCCGGCCCCGTTTCGGCGTCATGCGTGGTCGTGAATTTTCCATGAAAGACGCCTACAGTTTCGATACCGACGAGGCGGGCGCTGAGAAAAGTTACGGTGAGATGTACGATGCTTATGTAAATATCTTCAGACGGTGCGGGTTCCGTTTCGGCGTGGTGGAGGCCGACTCCGGGCAGATCGGCGGAAGCTTTTCTCATGAATTTATGGTCCTCGCCGACACGGGGGAGGACGTGATCATATCCTGCGATTCCTGTAAGTACGCGGCCAATCTCGAGCGCGCGGAGGTGGGGGTTGTAAGGCAAGGGGTGAAAAAGAAGAAAGGGGCATACGCGCGTGTTTCTACGCCCAACGTTAAAAAGGTGGAGGACGTGGCGGCGTTCCTTAATGTTGCGGCGGATAAGCTCGTCAAGACCATGATCTATAATTCCGACAAGGGCGTATTTGGCGTTCTCGTGCGCGGCGACCGAGAGATCAATGAAACCAAACTGAAGAACCTCATCAATCTCGATTACGTTGAACTTGCCCATGAATCTGTGATTGAAGAGGTAACCGGGGGACCGCTTGGTTTTTCGGGACCCATAGGCCTTACGATCCCCCTGTATGCCGATAAGGACCTGATGTTTATGGAAGATTTTGTGGTGGGCGGCAATGAGCCCGACGTGCATATAACGGGTGTCAACACGGACGATTTCAGGGTGACAGATTTTTACGATCTCAAGGTTGCCGTGGCCGGCGATCAATGCCCGAGGTGTGTCGAACGGCTCACCTCGACAAGGGGCATCGAGGTGGGGCATATATTCAAGCTGGGCTTGAAATACAGCAAGGCCATGAACGCTACCTATCTCGACAAAGAAGGCAAAGAGCAGTTCATGGTCATGGGCTGCTACGGCATCGGGGTGGGAAGGACCGTGGCGGCGGCCATCGAGCAGGGAAACGACGAAAACGGTATGATCCTGCCGGCGGCCATCGCGCCATTCGAGGTCGACGTGCTGCCGGTGAACACGTCCCACAAAGAGAGTATGGAGACCGCATGGACCATATACAGGGAACTTCTTGACAAAGGGATCGATGTGGTGCTCGATGACAGGGATGAGCGGCCGGGCGTCAAATTCAAAGATTGCGACCTTATCGGTGTGCCGGTCCGAGTGACTGTGGGAGAGCGTAATCTCAAGGACGGTCTCGTTGAAGTGAAGTTGAGAGGCGGGAAAGAGTCGCAAAAAGTACGGAAAGAAGATATTATCGGAAAGGTCGTGGAACATGTCAGAGAACTTAAACGTTGGTGAGTTCACACCAAGGCAGGAAATCGATCAGCGGCTTGACGGCTTGAGGCAGAGAATGGCCGATCAGGGTATCAGCTTTGCCGTCATCCTCCAGAATGTGGATCTCTTCTATTTTACCGGCACTATTCAAAAGGGCGTGCTTGTCGTGCCCACGGATCAGGCGCCGCTTTTTTTCGTGGAAAAGAGTCTCGTAAGGGCTGAAAAGGAGTCACCTCTTGACATTATCCCTATCAAGCGGGACAAGGACGTGAAGGAGATGCTCAATGGAAAGGGTGTAATTAAAGGCATGGGTGGCATGGAACTCGATGTGGTGCCTGTGGCCCTGTTCGAGCGGTGGAAGTCTATTCTTGGTCATACCGATTTCACCGATGTGTCGCCGCTCATCAAAGACGTGCGCCAGATCAAGAGTGACTTCGAAATTGCCCAGATCATAAAATCCGGCCGGATTATCAGCCAGGTATTTCAAAAGGCCAAGGGCGTCATCAAAGAGGGCTTACGAGAGATCGATATCGATGCGGCCCTGATCGCCGAGGGGAGAAGGGCGGGTCACCAGGGGTTTCTCAGAATGAGGGGGCTTAACCAGGAGATGATGAACGGCTACGTTACCCAGGGTTATTCGGGCACCGTGGCGTCGGGAGCAGACGTACCCATATCCGGATTCGGGTTGAGCCCGGCTATAAGCCAGGGCTCCTCGATCAATGTAGTGAAAAGAGGCATTCCTGTTGTGGTAGATTATGGCGGCGGTTACAACGGCTACATCACCGATGAAACAAGGATCTATGCGGCAGGGGAACTGAAGGAGCACTTCCGGAGGGGCTATCAGGTTTCGCGACAAATAGTGGAGGAAACCATGCGCTTCGGAAGGGAAGGTGTGGATGCGACGGAAATCTTCGTAAAGGCCATGGAGCTCGCAAAAGAGGCGAAACTGGACGCCTACTTCATGGGCCACGGTGAAGGAAAGGTGAATTTTGTGGGCCACGGTCTCGGTCTTGAGATCAATGAACTGCCCGTTATCACGCCGAGACATAAGACAATATTGAAAGAGGGTATGGTCTTTGCTTTTGAGCCCAAATTTATCTTCCCCGACGAGGGCGCCGTGGGTTTAGAGGTTGATTTTATCGTCCGTAAACGGGGGCTCGAGCGGGTCACCGATTTTTCTCCGGATATACAGTATGTTTGATCTCTCCCGAGGAGGACCGTTTGGGAGGTCTTCGGGAATCAAGCGCTCGCTTACGCCTCGCTTATACTGTGTCCAACAGTTCCCTGACTTTTTGAAGAAGCTCATCAGGCAAAAGAGGTTTTGAAATTGAGGGGGGCTTCTTATCGCAAACGATTTCGTCAAGACAGGAATCTTTCGTGTGCCCGGTAACAAAAAGTATCTTGATCTGGGGCCTTATTGAGATGATAGCTTCGTAGACATTTTTTGCACCCTTTTTCAGCATGAACGTATCGAGGATCAGAAGGTCTATTACCCCGTTGTCGCGTAACTCTTCTATGATCTTTTTGTGGTCGGCGGCCTCGGTAACGGCGTATCCATAGAGGTCAAAAATCTCTCTCATAAAATGCCTTGCCTCCTCGCTGTGGTCCGCAACAAGGATGGTCTCATGTCCCCGTTTGGCGGCGAGGCAGAAGGTATGCTCATTCACGAGTTCTGTCTTTTCTATGGGAAGATGTATGTGAAAGGTGGTGCCGGCGCCAGGTTCACTATATACCGTTATGTATCCGTTGTGTTGTTTCACGATCCCATACACGGTGGAAAGGCCGAGCCCCGTCCCTTTGCCAGACTCTTTGGTGGTGAAGAACGGTTCAAATATCTTTTCACGTACCTTCTCATCCATACCTTTGCCCGTATCAGAGACGGACAGAAGTGCATACCTGCCGGGCTCTCCAAATCCGTGGATGAGGGCGAAGTCAGCCCCTAACGTTACGGACTTCGTCTCGATGACGATCTTGCCGCTGCCTTGAATAGCGTCTCTTGCGTTGGCCACGAGATTGAAAAGGATCTGGTCTATCTGGGTCACGTCCACCGTTACCGTCATGGCATCGGCGGCGAAGCGGGTTTCCAACGATACGTCGCCTGTGAGGAGCCGGTTGAGAAGCGGCTCGGTCCCACGGATGATGTTGTTAATATTAACGGATTGCATATTTATGGGTTGCTGCCTGCTGAAGGCCAAAAGACTTTTTGTCAGGTCTGCCCCCTTCTGAGATGCCGAGAGTATTTGGTCCACATATGACCTCAAGGGATTTGTCTTATCCATGCGCATCTGTAAGAGGCTGCCAAAGCCCACGAGCGCAGTCAGGATATTATTGAAATCGTGGGCCATGCCGCCGGCAAGCTGACCCACCGCCTCCATCTTCTGAGCCTGACGGAGCTGGGATTCGAGCATACGTTCTTTGGTTATGTCCATGCACGTTCCCGAAACGGCGGCTCTTCCCCCATAACTGATCGTGTTGCCGAAAATCTTCAAGGTCATGACCTTGCCGTCTTTCCTTATGGCCCTCACGTCGAATTCCGCGAAATCTGCATCGCCCTGCAGCCGTTTCTTGAGCGCCTCTTGCACTCTAGCTTTGTCTTCCGGATGGATGCCGTCCAGGGGACCAAGCTTGTCCACTATCTCATCGCTTGCGTAACCCATCATATGGCAGAACCGACGGTTTACGAACCTGAATTTTCCATCCTGGATAACGTAAAAGCCTACGAGAGAGCTTTCCACCACACTACGGTACTTTGCTTCAGACTCCATGTAAGCCCGCTCAGTATTCTTGCGCTCCGTAATATCGACCGCTATGGCCCGCATGCCGGAGAGTTTTCCTTCCCGTATAACGGGACCGGCATAGACCATGACGGGAAAGGTGGTGCCGTCCTTTCTCAATGCGGTATATTCGTTACCGTGGGATGGCCTGTCGCCTTTCAGCACCCTTTGAATGTTCCCCTGCAGTCTTTCAAGGTCTTCGGTCACAAACATTTCGGAGAGGTTGAAAATCCTCTCATCGAACTCTCTTTGCGTATAGCCGAACATTTCGAGCCCGCAGAGATTTCCGTAGACGAAGTAGCCCTTCAGGTCAAACTCGGCAACTGCCTGAGGCAGCAAATCTGCCAGTTCTCTATATCGTCTCTCGCTTTCCTCAGATCTCTCTTGAGACAGCTTGCGCATGGATATCTCTCCCTGCAGGAGCTCATTGGCGGACTCGAGCTCTCGCATGGCCCCCACCATTCTTTTTTGAAGGCCGCTCACGGCAAGCACGAATGGCGCCAGATACATAATAAGACAGGCGACATGGACCATCCAATTGGCGGGCGAAAAGAGATAGAAAGCTGTGCCCGGCCTTGTTGGAATAATGCCCCAGTGGGCCCCAATAGCGAAAAGGATAACCGTTACCGTCACCACAGAGGAAGAGATTATCCCTGCCCGTATTCCAAGAAAGACGCTTGCAAAGGCGCAAAGCATGACGAGGTGAATCATTGACGAACCTGCGAGCCCCAGGCTCGTGAGCGATTGGGCGCCGATAATGTAGACAATCGCGAGCAAGAAGGAAAACGTGACAGGGACGGAGAGGTGACGGCGAAATGCGAAAACCGCAACGAGCATGAGATACATTGATCCATGCATGATTAAGACAGGGTGCCAGGCAGATCGTGCGAGCGTTCGGCAAAGCGAGACCGCCAGGGCCAGGCCGGCGCAGATCAGGATAACAGGATATATCTTGTCGAATATGGCGGATAGGACAGGATAGATTCGTTGGGGGTCTTTCAAGGCGGAAGAACCCGATGATGGGTTTAACCGCGAGGGGTGCATATTAGGGCCTGCCATCAACCTGTCCTCCACGATCATATACGTTCCGATCGATATCGGGCCCATATCGGTTCCCATCACGAAGACCTGGGATAAGACCCGGCGCCGCGTTTACCGACACCAGGACCGGTCATCCGCATAGAGCCCGTCATGATGAGGTAGACCTTGCGCAGCATGACAGCCGGCAGATGACATCTAAACGGTCTTTGAGCCCAATACAATAGTATTAACGGCAATTCTCGAGATTTCTTAATAGTAACTTTCTGTCCTCGTCGGTTTCGCACCATGCTTACAATTTTCTTGCCGCTCTTGCCTGCCACGGTTATAATCAAAGATAATGGATCTTGAGAATTTTATAGGCGGGCTCAGGGCATTCCTCACGGAAGACAGGATAATACTCAACCGAGAGGGCCTTTCTCACTTCTCCTACGACGCCACAGAGAGGCAATTTCTGCCCAAGGTGGTGGTTCTGCCCGAGAGCACCGAGGAAGTGTCGAGAATCATGAAGCTTGCCTTCGAACTCAAGATCCCGGTTACGCCCCAGGGAGGCAGAACGGGCCTATCGGGAGGCGGACTGCCGGTTAAAGGTGGTGCGGTACTTTCGCTCCTGAGAATGAAAAGAATCGTAGAAATCGATGAGAGGAATATGCTTGCAATCGTAGAACCCGGTGTCACATCTTCCGACCTTCAGGAGGCTCTTAAGTCACGCCGACTTTTCTTTCCTCCCGATCCATCGAGCGGGGTGGACAGTACTATCGGCGGCAATGTGGCGGAGAATGCGGGATACACGAGGGCCGTGAAGTACGGCGTGACGAGGGACTACGTAAGGGGGCTCGAGGCGGTACTCGCTACCGGCGAGATTATACGTACGGGCGGCAAGAATGCCAAGGATGTAACGGGATACGACGTGACGTCACTAATCGTTGGTTCCGAAGGTACACTGGCTGTGGTCACGAAGATCATTTTGAAGCTTCTTCCCCGACCCGCAGAACTAAGGACAATTATCGTATACCTCAACGACCTGGCAGCAGCTGCGGACCTGATCGTTCAAGTCCTTCGCAGCGGGATCATTCCCTGTGCTTTAGAATTGCTGGACAATACCACAATCAATACTGTGGCCGACTACATGGGGGTGCCCCTTATGAAAGGTGCGCGAGCGCTGGTTCTCATTGAAGTCGACGGGCATCTTCCGGTGACCGTAGACAGTGAGGCGCAGGCCATCGTATCAGTGTGCGAAACGTTTCCCGGTATCGTCGAAACGAGATTGGCATCAGGTGAGGCCGAGGCTCAACGGTTCTGGAAAGTACGCAGGGAGGCGTTGCCCGCGCTCACCTCCCTGGGGAAGGACCGTCTCGAAGCCGATGTTGTGGTACCGCGTTACGATCTCCCTTTCCTTGTCCAGTTCATCGGGGAGCTTAAGCACGATGAGGCTATAAGCATAGCCACCTTCGGACACGCAGGGGACGGCAATCTCCATGTTACCATTCTCTATCGCCGGAGAAACTTCGCCGAACTTGACGAGGCATACGGTCTTTTGGAGACCATATACCGGAAAGCCGTAGAGATGGGGGGGAGTCTGACGGGAGAACATGGAGTAGGGATTACCGTGAAAGATTATCTTCCGCTCCGCCTGAGCGAGGCGGAGACGGAAATTATGAAAAGGATTAAGAAGGCATTTGATCCGAGCGGCATACTGAATCCCGGTAAGATCTTTCCGGATTGAAAATATGACGGAAGCATGTCTCTTATGATCTTACGTTCGCATTTGAAATCTCACGTTAGTCTCAATGACCGACGCTTTCGCACGTGAGGCCTCTCGAGGGGCAAATACCGCGCACCAGTGAAAGGAAACTGTTGATATAGGGCATGAAATATATTATGAATTAAGAACAGATTTATGCTGTGGCGGCGCGGTCATGGGGGCAAGAGGTAGAAGCATGGTCAAAGGCTTACCGGCTCAAACTTCCAGAAGAGGCATATTGCACGCTCATCTTGATGGCTACATATCCCTGCTTAAGTCCTCCGGCATCGCCATGATCGTTGTCGACCGGGACGCAACCATAGTGCTCGCAAATGAAAGATTCGAACAGTTCTCCGGATACCCGAAAAAGAGTCTTGAAGGCAAAAGAAGGTGGACGGAATTTCTTACCAACGACGATCCGGCGAGGGCCAAGGCATATCGTGTCTTCACGGGGAACCATTCCGGACGTCCTGCAAAGAGTTACGAATTCAAGTTTATAGACGGTAAAGAGATTACAAAGGATGTGGCGATTGTCAAGGAACCGATTAAAGGGACCAGAGGGGCGCTCATCTCCTTCGTAGACATTACAGAGATAATTGCCGGAAAAGAGAAAACCAGGATCAGCGAGGAGAAATACCGATCTCTCGTGGAGTCTACAGACGATTCGGTCTACATGATCGATAGAGATTGCCGTTATCTCTTTGTGAACGGACAGATGTTAAAAAGGCTTCATGTCAAGGGAAAGGACATCATGAAGAAGCGGTATAGCGATTTTCATGATGCCGAAGACGCGAAAGAATTCAAGGGCTACGTGAATAAAATCTTTCAGACAGGCGTGTCGTACCGGTATGAATATAAGAGCAGGACCGAAGATCGGTATACGCTTCGTACCTTGAGCCCCATTATCGAGAAGAATGACGGAAAAGTCAAATTCGTGGCCGTCGTCTCCAAAGATATTACGGATCTGAAAAAGACCGAAGAGAAGCTCAAGTATCTGAGCCTCCACGATCCCTTAACGAGTCTTTATAACCGGGCCTATTTTGAAGAAGAAATGCACCGTCTCGATAACAGTCGCCTTGAGTTTGTCGGTCTCATCGTCTGTGACATAGACGGGCTTAAGCTTATCAATGATACTTTGGGGCACGACAAGGGGGATGAGCTTCTCATCACGGCGTCCAACGTGATCAAGCAGTCTTTCCGCGAAAGCGATGTTGTTGCGAGGGTGGGCGGAGATGAGTTTGCTATCCTCCTGCCTAATAGCCCGAGGTCCAAAGTAGAAGACATTTGTCGAAGAATCAAACAGGCCGTCGTTGTCTATAACCGAAAGAAACCTCTCGTACCGCTCAGCATTTCCAAGGGATTCGCGATCCGCGGCAATCTCAATCAGACCATGGCAGAGCTCTACCGGGAGGCGGACAACAACATGTATAAGGAGAAACTCTACGGTGGCCAGCGCGCGCGCCATACGATCGTCAAGAACCTGATCGGCGCGGCCGAAGCGCGCGGGCTCGCCGATAAGAATTCCCTGGCCAGATTCCAGAAACTCACCACCGCATTCGCTCAAGCCATAGACCTTCCGGAAGAGCGCATCAAGGACCTGTATCTACTCGGGCAATTCCATGACATTGGCAATGTAAGCATACACGATTACGTGCTTCGAAAACCCGGTCGGCTGACCAGAGAGGAGCTCGTTGAGATTCAGAAGCATTGCGACATAGGACATCGCATCGCCCAATCAGCTCCCGATTTGGCCTCCATCTCCGATTTCATTTTGAAACACCACGAGTGGTGGGACGGCAACGGCTATCCTCTGGGCCTCAAGGGGAGCGACATCCCCCTTGAAAGCAGGCTGATAGCTATAGTTGACGCTTACGTAGCAATGACCGCCGGCCGGCCGCACCGGCCGCCAATGATCCCGAAGAAGGCCTTGAAAGAACTTAAACGCTGCGCCGGAACGCAGTTCGACCCCAGTCTTGTCGATGCATTCGTCGATCTTATGAAGAAGTCAGCATCTCTCTGATAATCCCTGGGTTCTATGGATTGAGGGACGTGAGTCCGAATAAAAATCGAGAAACGCCCCGCTCGCGGCGAGGCCTGATTATCGGTTCCTGCTTTGTATATCGGCGATGAATCATATCTGTTGTGAACGAGAGTCTATCCTATAATGAGATTCGTAGTGCTACTCGTAACCCTCACTGCCTGTCGAGCACTTCTCTTATTTTCCGAAGCATATCCCCCGGAGTGAGTGGTTTCGAAAGGAAATCGAACCGTTTGTCTTCGATCCCTTTGTCGAGAATGAAGTCTTTCGTGTAGCCACTCGTAAAAATTACTTTGATGCTGGGATTTATTTTACTTACGGCATCATAAACTTCTCTCCCATTCCTGACGGGCATTACCGAATCGAGGATGAGGAGATCTATGTTCTTGTGCTCATCGAACTTCTCCAGGGCATCCTTGCCGTCCACGGCCTCTACGACCGTATATCCATGCTGCTCAAGCACGGCCTTCACGAGATCTCTTACCACTTTATCATCTTCGGCGACGAGAATGGTTTCTTTGCCTTTTTCGATCTCAACCATGGCCGGTCTCTCCTCTTTGATCTGCGCGGTAACCGAGGGAAAATAGATATGAAAGGTCGTGCCCATTCCCTGTTCGCCGTATACGGTAATGTGCCCGTTATGCTGTTTTATGATACCTTATACCGTAGAGAGTCCGAGGTCGGTCCCTTTTCCCACCTCTTTGGTCGTGAAGAAAGGATCGAAGATATGCTCCCTGACCGTTGCGTTCATGCCGACACCCGTGTCGGAAACAGACAGGAGGGCGTACGGTCCTGCACTGTCCACGCCATGGAGCTCCGCGGTTTCACTATCGAGGTGTATAGCTTTGGTTTCTATGGTGAGCGTGCCACCGGCTGACATGGCATCTCTTGCGTTACTGGCAAGGTTAAAGAGTATCTGGTCAATTTGTGTGGCATCGGCCATGATCGTGATGGCGTACGGAGCGAGCACCGTTTTCAGGTTGATGTCTTCGACCAGAAGCCTCTTTAAAAGCGTCTCCGTGGCCTTGACAACCTTATTAATATCGATGGGCATAAGGGTCAGAGGCTGCTGCCTGCTGAAGGTGAGTAGGCTTCTTGTGAGTTCGGCTGCTTTGTGAGAGGTGGTCATGATCTGGTCTACATATGCCCAGAGCGGATTATCTTCATCCATTTTCATCTGGAGGAGGGTCCCGTAACCGGTGAGAACGGTAAGGATATTGTTGAAATCGTGCGCCACACCGCCGGCCAGTGTGCCGATCGCCTCCATCTTCTGAGCCTGCCTGAGCTGGGATTCCAGCACATTCTCTCTGGTCACGTCGATCATGGTTCCGACAATCGCGGGCTTACCTTTATAAGGCGCGACGCCCCCGATAACCTTGACCATAATGATCTTGCCGTCCTTACGTACGGACCGAAACTCCTGCTCTATCACCGTGGCTTCGCCATCGAACCGTTTTCTCAAGTTTTCGATCACACGCGCCTTGTCGTCAGGATGGACGATTTGCAGAGGGTCCATTTTGTCTATGACCTCCTCATATGCATACCCGTGAATCTCACACCACCTTTGGTTGACAAACCGTATCAGGTTGTCCTGCAAGATGTAAACGCCCACAAGAGAATTATCAACGACCGTGCGGTAAGCGGCTTCAGATTCCTGAAGGGCCTCTTCAGCTTGTTTACGTTTGGTGATGTCGCGAAGGTTAATTGCCACGGCGTTGACGTAGGGTTCATCCAGGAGGTTGCTTGCCGTGACCTCGAACCATCGCCAACTCCCGTCTTTGTGGCGATTTCTCGTGATGAAAGACATGTACTCGCCCGGGTGCTGCCTGACCCATTCGGTAGTCGCTGCCACCACGGGCAACGAATCGGGATGGACGAAACTGGTCCGGTCCCCCGCGAGAAACTCTTCAACGGTATATCCGAGAATTTTGCTGATATTCGGCGATACATAGGTTCGCTTGCCGTCGACGGTGGCGAGGATGAGGATTTCCGATGATCTCTCTATTAACGTACGGAAAAGCACCTCGCTTTTTCTCAAGGCCTCTTCGGCCTGTTTTTGTTGGGTTATATCGGTAGCGGTAAAGATGTAAGAATCATCGTCGATCGGGGACACCTGTACCAGGGAATGAGTGATTCCGCCCGTCCTTTTGACAAATTTTGTCTCGATCTTTCCCTGCTGATACATGATCTTTCCAACCCGTTCGTACTCTTTATCATCTTCATAGAAGATGCGGGTGCTTTTGCCGCTTAGCTCCTCGGCGCTATAGCCGGATATGCGGCAGAGCGATTCGTTTACCCAATCGATCACCCTGTTTCTTATGCGGCCGATGCCTATGGGCGAGGCGGAGAGAATGGCGTGGAGCGCTTGCCTTGACTCGGCGACGCTCTTTTCGATGGCCTTGCGCTCCGAGACGTCCCTGATGAACCCTCCCACGCCGGTCTTGTTTCCTTGAAGCCCGACAGGAAATTTCGTGGTTTCGTATACGCTTGTCCCCACGGTTTCTTCCGTCACGACAGTGGAGTATGACGTGAGCGCCCGCACATCGGTTTCTCTGCAATTACGGGCACCTTCGCCAGGCATGAGTTCGAAATCTGTCTTACCGATGATCTCCTCCAGTCCCTTTCCGAAAAAGGCTGCAAGTTGTTTATTGGCGAGGACATGCCGGAACTCGTCGTCTTTGAGAAAGACCATATCCGATGTGGAATTAATGAAGGTACGGTACTGTTCTTCGCTCGCTTTAAGCGCCTCCTCAATCTGCTTGCGCCCCGTAATGTCACGGGAATTGACTACGAGAACGGGCTCCCCGGACAAATCCGTCATACCCATGCCCACGCTCTCGATAAAGCGCCATGAACCGTCTTTGTGGCGCATGCGAACTTCGACCGTCCGCCCCGCTCTACCGGGGTTATCCATGGCCTGCTTGATAGCATCCGCAACGCGAGACCGGTCGTCAGAATGCACGAGAATGTGATCGGTCAAGCCTATCACCTCTTCCGGAACGTAACCCAATACCCGCTCATAGGAAGGGCTCACGTACCGGATCCCGCCCCGCGCGCCAAACACCATGATGAGGTCTGAGCTATTTTCTATGAGTGACCGGAAATACGCCTCGCTTGCGCTTAATGCATCGCGCTCCCGACCTGCTTCGGCCCTGTTGAAAGCGTTTTCTAAAACCCAGGGAAGCTGAGACAGGTACGCACTATTCTTTACCACGTAATCGGCGGCGCCCAAGCGCATTGCCTGAAGCACTATTTCCTCATTTCCGTGGCCAGTGATGATCACCACGGGAAGATCGAGCCTGCGCACTTCGTGGAGCTCTTTCATGAGATCAACCCCATTCATGCCCGGAAGATGATAATCTACAAGAAGGATGTCATAGCGCCCATGAGCCTTGTCCTCGCTTTTTGCTGGAAAAAGTTTGTCCAGCACTTGGTCCGCTGTACGGGCGATATCGAGGATGATATGGGGAGCTGAAAGTGCCAGCCGACGGCGCGTAATGTCGATGTCGGCCTCGGTGTGCTCGCCATAGAGTATGCTGAGCGGCCGCACGCGACGAGCGACTTCTGAATGATAACGGCGCGACGCCGTCTCAAGAATGATGGGAAGGCGGTCGATGTAGTCCTCATGCTTGACCACATAGTCGCTCGCCCCGGCCTTAAGTACCGAGACCACAGTTTCTTCGCTTCCCATGTCGGTAATCACAACCACGGGAATAAGCATATTGTTGGTGCGCAAAAACGTGATCAGGGCGATGCCCCTGTCGTCTGCGACATGCATGCCGGTGAGCACCGCGTCGTAGGCGGGTTCGTTCGGTGTCTGCGTCTTAAGTTTTGTGATCGCTTCCTGATAGCTTTTCGCATAATCCACGCTGATGTGGGGGGCCATGCGTAAGAACCTCCGTTTCAACTTATCGGCGTCCTTGCGGTTATCTTCCACGTATAAGATATTCACAGATCACCTCCTCTGGATTGACAGGCGAATGCGAGCTCTTCCGTGATTTATGTGATTCCCATTGGTCTTCATTTGGGGACCTGCACATAGAATGTGGCGCCATTGTCGGACTCACTCTCAGTCCATGCCTTTCCGTGCATGTGTCGTATGGCCCTTCGAATAAGGGCCAATCCGATGCCGCTGCTGAAATTGTCCTTTGCGCGTTGTGCACGATGAAATATCTCGAAAATGAAATCGTCCTCTTTTCGGTCAAAGCCCATTTCAAGAACCGACGGATCGTTACCTTCAAATCTGGCATGGCGCCTTCTCCGGCTCGTTTGTGGTATGGCCGGCCCCCGGTCTTAAAGATCTGTGAAAGAGCCTTTCCGCATCACGGGCGAGTATGATGGATCTCTGTTTGTTCGGTTCTCAATCTCCTCTTAAGTCCGTGTTGCAAACCAATGTGGCCATGAAACGGGACTTCCTGCCGGTTATCTGAGAAACATGGTCATGTTCTCGTCTTGTGGGTTTCGTCGCCATATGTCTTCTCGTAGTATTCGGGGAAGAGTTTCTTCATGCAGTCAGGGCAGTAACCGTGGGTGAAGTCTGCGTCCGAGTGCTCGCGGATGTAGTTCTCCAACTGGTTCCAGTATCCGCGGTCATCGCGTATCTTCTTGCAAGAAGCGCAGATGGGGATAAACCCGCTTAATGTCTTGATTTTGGCGAGGGCTTCCTGGAGCTCAATGTTTCGCAGCGTGAGTGCGTCCCGCTGTAGCTTCAGTTGCAGCTGGGTCTTGACCCTGAGTTTGACAACGGCGGGATTGAATGGCTTCGTTATGTAATCTACGGCGCCCAGCTC